>NZ_GL830929.1 GCF_000188175.1 Phascolarctobacterium succinatutens YIT 12067
ATAAATGGACCGTTGAGGGTGCTGTCAAATCGTTTAGGCGAGAGTATTCGGCAACGTTGCACCGGCGTTAAGGGTGAGGAATGTGTCAGCATTCTGCGAGAGAGCGCCGATGTACGGCGAAGCAAGGTGGTACCGCAGGTATAAGTATTTATAGCCTGTCCTTGATATTGCTCAAAGTGAGCAGTACGAGGACAGGCTTTTTTGTTGACACGGGTGAAAATAAGCAGATGAGGTGACAAAATGTTAAATTTATCTTTGGAGCAGGTCATGCAGTATGCAAAGGACTACAAGGCTGTGCCGGTAGCGAAGGAATGCCTGGCGGATATGCTGACGCCGCTGGCATTTTTGGACAATGTAAGACGCAGCAGCCGCAACTACTTCCTTTTGGAAAGTATTGAGGGCGGTGAGCACTGGGCGCGCTATTCCTTTGTAGGCTATGATCCTGTGCTGCGTTTGAAAATAACCGATGGTAATGCGGAAATCATCAGCGGTGCTGCCGTAAAGTATCAGGAAAATGATCCTCTTGGCTGTATCCGTCATATTCTGGAAGAGTACAAGGCACCGCTGATTGAAGGCCTGCCTAATTTTACCGGCGGTCTTGTAGGCACCTTTGGCTTTGATTTTATGCGCTACTGCGAACCTGATATGCGGGTGAATAAAGAGAGCAAGGCGGAATTTGCCGATGTTGATTTAATGCTGTTTGATAAGCTGATTGCCTTTGACCATCTCAAGCAGAAGATTTTCCTGATTGTGAATGTCAAAACGGATAATGCTGCCATCAATTACGCTAAAGCAGAGCGTGAAATTGCGGCGATGGAGGAAATGCTGCTGCAGCCTGTGCAGCCGAAGAAGCCTGTAAAGGCTAAGCTGGGCGAGTTCACCAGTAACCAGAGCCGTGAGCAGTATAATAAA
The DNA here is from genome assembly GCF_000188175.1 of Phascolarctobacterium succinatutens YIT 12067. GTDB lineage: Bacteria > Bacillota > Negativicutes > Acidaminococcales > Acidaminococcaceae > Phascolarctobacterium_A > Phascolarctobacterium_A succinatutens. The sequence continues at coordinate 913 of NZ_GL830929.1, forward strand.
AGTGTGCTTCGCTGCAAGGAATATATTAAAAACGGCGATGCCTTTCAGATTGTTTACGCGCAAAAATTCAGCGCAACCTATGACCAAAGCCTTTTCAGTGCTTACCGCTATTTGAGAACGACGAACCCTTCGCAGTACATGGTATTTTTGCATAATGACGATATGGAAATTGCCGGCAGCTCACCGGAAACGTTGGTGAAGGTGGTAGGCAAAAAGGTCATCAGCATGCCGATTGCGGGCACACGCCGCCGCGGACGGACGAGCGAGGAGGACTTGGCGTTGGAGCAGGAGCTTTTGGCAGACGCTAAGGAAATCGCCGAGCATAATATGCTGGTAGATTTGGGGCGCAACGATGTGGGCCGTGTCTGTGACTTTGGCAGCGTCAAGGTGAGCGATTACAAGGCAATTAAACGCTTTTCACATGTTATGCATATCACGAGCAAGGTTACAGGCCAGCTGAGCGCTGATAAGGATGCACTGGATGCGCTGCGGGCGGTGTTCCCGGCAGGCACGTTGAGCGGAGCGCCGAAAATTCGCGCCTGCGAGATTATCGACGAGCTGGAGCCGGAGCGCCGCGGTATTTACGGCGGTGGCATGGGGTATCTTGATTTTGGCGGCAACATGGATATCTGTATTACCATCCGCACTATGGTTAAGAAGAATGACAGAGTTTATATTCAGGCCGGCGGCGGTATCGTTGCGGATTCCGTGTTGGACAATGAATTTCAGGAAACCGTGAATAAGGCAGGCGCCTGCATGGCAGCGCTGTGCATGACGGCAGAGGAGGAGTAAGGAATGATTTTGATTATAGATAACTACGACAGCTTTACTTTTAATCTGTATCAGCTGATTGGCGAAATCAATTCTGATATCAAGGTTGTGCGCAATGATAAGCTGACGATTGAGGATATCAGAGCTATGCAGCCGGATCATATTATTATTTCGCCCGGTCCGGGTAATCCAAAGCAGGCGGGTATTTGTCTGGATGTTATCCGCCAGCTTGCCGGTGAGTTCCCGATTTTGGGCGTCTGCCTGGGGCATCAGGCGATTGGTGAGGCTTTTGGCGGTAACGTTGTGCATGCGCCAGAGATTGTGCATGGTAAGGCAGATAAGGTGTATCTGGAGGCGGCAAGCCCCATTTTTAAGGATATGCCTGATGGCTTTGAGGCAGCGCGCTATCATTCGCTGATTGTGGAGCCGGAAAGCTTGCCGGAATGCCTGGAGGTTACGGCGAAAACAGCGAAGAATGAAATCATGGCGCTGCAGCATAAAACTCTGCCGGTGTATGGCGTGCAGTTCCATCCGGAGTCGATTATGACGCCGCAGGGACGGACGATTTTGAAAAACTTTTTGAGCCTGTAAAGCAAAACGCAGAATGTACTGAGAAGTGCATTAGTCCATTACTTGTGGTTGGGTCGAC
>NZ_GL830930.1 GCF_000188175.1 Phascolarctobacterium succinatutens YIT 12067
CCCTCTGTGTCTAAAATAAGTTTACCACTTCATATGGATATACCGTTGGGATTACAAGCTGACTACGTATACCCCAGACGCATAATGTAATATTATTTCAGAGATGATATAATGAAGAGAGCCTCTCCTCGGGGAGAGGTGCCGAGCTTGTCGAGGCGGAGAGGGGTGACATCATGCAAGCTCTTCTCTTCTCCTATAGCTAATTCACCTTGCCTCCCCTCAAAGGGGAGGTGGCTGCGAGCATAGCGAGCAGACGGAAGGGTGTTATATGTATTTATGAAAGAAGGTCTTTGAAAATGTCTTTGCAAGAACGTTTGACTGAACGCTTTTTACGTTACGCTGCCGTACCATCCCAAAGTAAGGAGGGCTGTGATGTTGTCCCAAGTACTCCCGGCCAATGGGATATGGCTAAGCTGCTGAAGGAGGATTTGGCTGAGCTTGGTCTGGTGGACCTGGAAATCAGTGAATTCTGCGTGCTGACCGGCCGTCTGCCGGCTAACCTGCCTGCAGGTCACGCTCCCGTGCCGAATGTAGGCTGGGTTGCGCATATGGATACCGTTGACGTAAACCTTTCTCCCGAGGTACATCCGCAGATTGTGAAAAACTATCAGGGCGGCGATGTACTGCTGAACGCTGAAAAGCAAATCTACATTAAGGTAAGCGAGCATCCTGAGCTTAACAAATATATCGGCAGCGACCTTATCACCACCGACGGTACCTCCGTACTGGGCGCAGATAACAAGGCTGCTGTTGCCAACCTGATGGTAGCACTGGAAACCATCATTAAGGAAAACCGTCCGCACGGCGAAATTTATGTAGCCTTTGTTCCGGATGAAGAGGTTGGCCTCTGCGGTTCCAAGAAGATGGATTTCAGCAAGTTCCCGGTTGAATTTGCTTATACCATTGACTGCTGCGAGCTGGGCGAGGTTGTATACCAAACCTTTAATGCAGGCAGCGCACACATCAAAATCAAGGGCGTAACCGCACATCCGATGTCCGCTAAGAACACTTTGGTCAACCCGGCGCTGGTTGCTGTAGATATCATCAACTGCTTCGACAGAATGCAGACTCCGGAGCACACCGAGGGCACCGAAGGCTTTATCTGGGTGCAGGCTATTAAATCCAACGCTGCGGAAGCAACTTTGGATATCAAAATCCGCGACCATAATAAAAAGATGTATGAAGCACGCAAGGAGTTCATCCGTCATTCTGTGGAATATGTACAGGCCAAGAATCCGAAGGCCGGCATTGAGCTGAACATCACCGACGTATACGGCAACATTGCCGATGCGCTGAACGATGACAACAGAAAATGCGTTGAGTACATTTTCGAGGCTATGAAGGAGTTGGATATCGAGCCGAAGGATATCGCTATGCGCGGCGGCACCGACGGTTCCTTTATTTCCACCAAGGGCATCCCGACGCCGAACTATTTCACCGGCGCGCTCAACTTCCACTCCAACTGCGAGTTTATGCCGATGGCTGCAGTGGAAAAATCCTGCCTGATGACTTTGAAGCTGGTTGAGCTGATTACCAAATAAAAAATGCTTGACAAATGCGTCGCTTTCCTGTAAAATCTTACTTGTTTCCGACGCAAATGCGCGCGAAGCCTTTTGGGGGCGTAGCTCAGCTGGGAGAGCACCTGCCTTGCAAGCAGGGGGTCAGGAGTTCGATTCTCCTCGTCTCCACCAATCGTTAATTAGCGGTCTTACTTTGGTAGGACCGCTTTTTTGTGCGCAAAAAAAGACGCCCATGTGTATGAGCGTCTGAGTAAATTGTTTAATGGCTCAGCAGCCTTCGTTTTCTTCCCATTCCTCGCTGTTTTCGTTGATGTACCATTTGCTGTTGATATAGATCTTTTCTTCGATAGTACGCGGTCCCCAGATAACGCTGCCTTCAGGGCCATAGTCCTCGCCGTCGTCGGGGCAGGTATCGTCATAGGTGATAAGGGGAACGTAAGCATCGGCGCTGTCTGCTTCTATATTATTCATATTATTATTGTATTGCTGTTCTTCCTCCTGCGGATGCAGCATCCTATTGTATTTGTACAAAAGCTTTGCGGCATAGACAACGGCGGAAAGCAATACTCCCTCCTTCGGCAGTCCACAGAGAACTAAAATAAAAGCCAGAACGGCTAAAACTACGCTGTGGAAGAAGCTTTCTTGTTCATCCAGCTCTTTTATCTTATGTAAAAGGTAAATAATCAGCAGTGTTATGGGCAGCAGCACAAGAAAATAGCCTAATGATGTATGCGTAAAAATTAAAATAACGAGCGTTAAAAGGAGTATTAAAGCTATAAGGGCAATTACCTTTTTTATGTTACTGCAAAAGCTGTCGATAAAATTCATGGCACGCACCTCACTTTTATCTGTATTATAGCATGCCGGTGAATTTTCTACAAAAAATCTAAAAAAACTGCAGAAATCGCTTGAATATGCCCTTTAAATGTGATATAGTATACACTATATTAAGGATTTCCCCAGAAAAAAGTATAGTATTTTAAAAGGAGCAAATTATTATGGAGAAAGAAAAAGCATTCCTGCTGTGGTTTGACCAGCTGGAGAGAAAAGACGTAGCAATCGCCGGTGGTAAGTCTTCTTCCTTGGGCGAGCTGACCTCTCATGTTGACGTACCTGTACCGTATGGCTTCGCAACTACTGCCTGCGCTTACAGATACTTCTTTGAAAAGACCGGTCTGTACGAAAAGATCAAAGCTTTAATTGCCGGTCTGGACGTAGACAACAGCGCTCAGCTGCGCGAGGTTTGCGCTAAGGTCCGCCAGGCAATTATGGACGAAGAAATGCCGCAGGATCTGCAGGACATGATTGCCCAAGCTTACAAAGAGCTGGGTGAAAAGGTTGGCCAGGCTGATCCGTTCGTTGCTGTTCGCAGCAGCGCTACCGCAGAGGATTTGCCGGATGCAAGCTTTGCAGGCCAGCAGGACACCTACCTGAACGTAAAGGGTGCAGAAACCATCGTTGCTAAGGTTAAGGAATGCTATGCTTCCTGCTTTACCGACCGTGCGGTTTACTACCGTGAAAAACAAGGCTTTGATCATCTGGATGTAGCACTGAGCGCTGCAGTACAGATGATGGTATTCTCCAAGGCTGCAGGCGTTATGTTCACTGTTAACGTTGCTACCGGCGACGACAAGAACATCCTCATCGAAGGCGCATGGGGCTTGGGCGAATATGTTGTTCAAGGCACCGTAACTCCGGATAACTATACTGTAAATAAAGCTACCTGCGAGATTGTTGAAAAGAACGTTAACGCGCAGGACATTAAGCTGATCCGTAAAGCTGACGGCGACTGCGAAGAAGTTGTTGTTCCGCTGGATGAGCAAAACGAGCAGAAGCTGACTGATGAGCAAATAAAACAATTGGCTGAATGCGCTAAGAAAATTGAAGCACACTATGGCTGCTACATGGACATGGAATGGGGCGTTGACGAGCGCGATAACAAGGTTTACATCCTGCAAGCCCGTCCTGAAACCGTATGGAGCCGTCGTAACAAAGAAAATGGTGCACCGAAAGAGGAGAAGAAAGTGACTACTGATCGCAAAGTTATCGTTAAAGGCTTGCCTGCCAGCCCTGGTAATGTAGCAGGCCGCGTACATGTAATTTTGGATCCGTCCCATATCGACGAGTTCAAGGAAGGCGAAATCCTCGTAACCGAAATGACCGCTCCTGACTGGGTACCGGCTATGAAGAAAGCGAAAGCAATCGTAACCGATAGCGGCGGAATGACCTGCCATGCTTCTATCGTATCCCGCGAGCTGGGCATTCCCTGTATCGTAGGTACCAAGAGCCGTGGCGAAGCTGCTACCACCACCATTCCCGATGGTATTGACGTAACCATTGATGCTACTCATGGTGTTGTTTATGAAGGCATCATCGAAGAGCCGAAGGCTGAACAGCCGGCACAACAAGTAGTTGCTGCTGCTGAATATTTCCCACCGACCGGCACCAAGATTTATATGAACCTGGGCGATCCTGAGCTGGCTGAAAAATATGCTACTCTGCCTTGCGACGGCATCGGTCTGATGCGCGAAGAGTTCATCTGGACTACTTATATCCATGAACATCCGCTGTATCTGATCAAAATCGGTCAACCGGAAAAGGTTGTAGACCAACTGGCTGAAGGCATCCGCCAAGTTTGCCAGGCTATGGCTCCGAGACCGGTAACCATGCGCTTCTCCGACTTCAAGTCCAGCGAATACCGCGACCTGAAGGGCGGCGACGAATTCGAGCCGAACGAGCCTTCCGCTCTGCTGGGCTGGCGCGGTGCTTCCCGTTACTATGATCCTAAATATATCGAAGCATTCAAGCTCGAATGCATGGCTGTTCGCAAAGTTCGCGAAGAGTTCGGCCTGAAGAACCTGAACGTTATGATTCCGTTCTGCCGTAACGTAGAGGAATGCGAAAAGGTTACCAAGATTATGGCTGACTACGGTCTGTCCCGTGGTAAGGACTTCAAGGTTTGGCTGATGGCTGAAATTCCGTCCAACATCATTCTGGCTGACCAGTTCAACAAATTTGTCGATGGCTATTCCATCGGTTCCAACGACCTGACCATGCTGGTTCTGGGCTGCGACCGTGATAACGATACTGTTTCCCATATCTATGACGAACGTAACCTGGCTGTACGCCGTGCAATTCGTCACCTGATCGAGGTTGCTCATAAGGATGGCAAGACCGTTTCTATCTGCGGTCAGGCTCCGAGCGTATATCCTGAGTTCTGCGAGTTCCTCATTAAGAGCGGTATCGACAGCATGTCCGTTAATCCGGATACTGTTAAGTTCACCAAGAAGCTGGCTGCTCAAATCGAGCAACGCATCATGATGGATGCTCTGACCGGCAAAGGCCGTCAAGAGGTTGAGGACCTGAACTGGTAATTAGCAAGCAAGACTTTCAGCTCTGTAGTCAAGCGCATTGGCTTTATCTGGAAGCAGAAAAAGTAAATATGCAGTAAAGAGTTTTAGGACTCCTGTATTGTAGTAATGCAATGCAGGGGTCCTATTTGCTTTTTTCTGGAAAAATTTAAGGAGGTATTCATGTTTTCCGTTATTTTTGTTCTTGGATTGCTTTATCATACCTATACCGATCTGAAATCTATGCTGCTTTATGACAAGACAACATTAATTTTAGCGGCGGTTGGCTTAGTACGCGCGTGGTATGAGAGGCAGCTTTTTGATGCTGCTTACGGCGCTGGAATTATTTTGGCAATAATGTTGGTGCTGTATTTTGCCAGCCGCGGCGGTATGGGCGAGGGCGATGTTAAGTTGGCGCCGGCGTTGGGTATCTGGCTCGGTTTAGAGCAGGGAGTATTGTGTTTGCTGCTTGCCTTTATCAGCGGTGGCATTGTGGGAGCATTACTGTTGCTGTGCAGGCGTGGGAAGCTGAAACAGGCGATTCCCTTCGGACCGTTTTTGTGTGCGGCGGCAGTCACTGCATATTTTTGGGGTAGAGAAATCATTACATGGTATTGGAGGATGTTCTTATGATGAAGTATGGTAAAAGTATTAGTGTTGAGGAGCTGTTTGAGCCTGTACTGTGCGCTTTGCGCTGCCGATGGCGCCTTAAGCAGGCGCTTTTGCTGCTGTCGCTGCAAACGGGGCAGGTGGCATATTGGCAGAATGGTGAGCATAGCTGGCAGGAGCAGCTAGATGAAGAGTGCCTGACAAATAAGCAAAGACTTGCCGATACTTTACGTGAAATGCTTTTGAAGCGTGAGGTGGAAGAAGGTGCGATGGTTTTATTGCTGCCTGCAGCAGCAATGATGCATTCTGAACAGATGGTGTTGCCTTCAATGCGGCGGCGTGAACTGCAGGCTGTCTTAAAATGGGAGATACAGCAGATTGTTCCTTGGCCTGAAGAGGACTATACTTATAGCTTTGAGGCAACAGAATTTAGTGAAGCAGGAGAACAGCAATATCAGGTAACTTTTACGGCCTTACAGGATACGTCACGCGCTGAGCTGGAGCATCTGTGCAGCAGCTTGCTTTTAAAGCTGCAGGGCATTTTGTTAAGCGACATGACGTTTGATGAAGCTGCAGAGAAGTGGTTTACCGGTAAGCAGCTGCCGACTGTATATAGACAGAAGCAAAAGTATTTGCATGGTGCAGCGGCCGCTTTTGGACGCTGGCTGCCTAAGGTCAGCGGCGCTGCCTTGGCTTTGGCACTGTTAGCTTATGGCGGGGCCTGGGGAGGCTGTTATCTGGCGCAACGCGATTTGCGGGAGGTGGAGCAGCGATTAGCGCAGTATGCGGAGTGGGAGCAGCGTATGCAGGAAAGCAAGGCTGTGGAACATAGATGTCAGCGTTTGGAAAAGCTGTTGGCTACAGCGTCTAAACCTTCGAAGGAGGCCGTTGGTGAGTTGGAACGCATCTGCCGCCAGATGATTCCCGGCTGTTGGCTGACTCTGCTGGAATACAACGGCAGCAAAAAGCCTTTAGTGCTGCAGGGTCAGGCGGTGGATAATTTGGCTTTAGAAAGCTTTGTGGAGCAACTGCAAAAATGTGGAAATTACAGCAGAGTAGAGCTTCTGCAATCGCAGCAGCAGGGTAACGTTCTTGTTTATAAACTGCAGCTGCAGATGAAGGAGGGCAAGCAATGAAAGCAGGAGAAAAAACAATTAATCTGCTTGCCTGCATAGCCTTCGTGTTGGTTGTAGGCTTGGGAATGCAGGCATGGGAGCTTTTGACTGAACGGCAACTGACGGTAGAGCAGATACAGAAGTTGCAGAGAAAACTGACACAGCAGATTCGCTTTGCTGATGAACACAGTGATTATAAAACATATAAAATCAAGCTATTGGATAAGCAAAAAAAATTAGAGCAGCAGGTAGAGCATAATCTGAATTTAAACAACCTCTTGCAGCGCCTGCAAAAGCAGGCACAAGCGCAAAGTATTCTGCTAAACAGCATGCAGATGGAGGGAAATCCTGTGCCTTTGCAGCAGGGCCTGCAGCTACAGACAGTGAAAATAAGTGTTGTCGGCAATTTTTATTCCCTGCTGCGTTGGCTACGGCAGGCAGAACGCGACGGCTGCAAGTTTAAAGAGCTGCGCTTGCAAAGCGACATGCAGGCAAAAGAAGTGCTGAAAATGGATATCTCACTGGAATTGCATACCATAAACTGATTCACCCAATTAGCCTACGCTAATTTTATCTTGACAAAACCCTCATCTTATAAGATAATGTCATAGTAAAGTTAGAGTAGGCTAATTAAATTTTAAAGATAGCATTGGCTAATATTGTAAAGGAAGTTGCGTATGAAAAAATATATCTTACTCGTATTTGTCGTAATCATAGCCCTGGCAGGCTACTTCCTGCTGGCAAGAGGCCAGCACAAGCTCGCAGCCAACGCCGCCGTCAGCGTAACCGACAGCACCGGCGCCAAGGTACACATCCCCGCGGAGCCCAAAAGAATCGTCTTTCTCAATGCCTACAATCTGGAAATCTTCGCCTCCATCGGTGGCAAGGCCGTCGGCAGACCTACCAGCACTTCATATCCCAACGACATCAAGGAAAGCATTAAGGACATCCCTGAAGTAGGCATGATCCACGCGCCGAATCTGGAAAAAATCATGAGCTTGAAGCCTGATCTGGTTGTAGGCACCAACGTACCCTTCCACGTAATGCTGCGCAAGCCTCTGGAAATGGCCGGCGTGCCGCTTTACCTGAACATGATAAACTCCTATGAGGATGTGCTGAAAAGCATAGACGATTTTGGCTGCTTTGCCGGCAGAGAAAAGGAAGCTGCCGTCAAGCGTGCGCAGATAGAAAAGGAATATGCTGCGCTGACGCAGGACGTACAGAAGGGCAGGGGTCCGAAGGTGCTGATTATCTTCGGCTCGCCGGACAGCTTCAACATGTCCACCAAAAAGAGCTTTGGCGGTGATCTGGCAGAGCGTCTGGGTGCCGTAAATATTGCGGACAAGGCCGAAAACGTGAAGGACAGCAGCTACATTCCGCTGAGCATGGAATTCGTAGCCAAGGAAAATCCCGACATCGTGATGCTGATTACCATGGGCGGCAGCAAGCCAAGGCAGGCCGCTGTCAAGGGTGATTATGACCTGGTGCAGGGTGTGAGCACTTTCCTGGCGCAGGCAGGCATCACCGTGACGCATAAAATGTGCGCGCACAGCCTGAAGGCCATCACCGAACCGGCGGCAGATGTAGAAGCCTACGCCGAGGAGGGCGAATGGCTGCAGGAAATACTTGAGCTGCGCGACAAGTTGCTTTTCGCGGATGACGTGGCGCTCACGCAGGCAGATGCAAGCAACATGAAGGTGCTCATCAGCGCGCCGTTTATGAACGGTGTGGTGGCAACACACCTGCCGTTTATGGGCGAAAAGGGTGCTGATTTTCTGCTGGAACAAATCCAGGGTTATTATCAAAAGTAAAGTTTAAAGCAAAAGGAGGACATAATCATGAAACAAATTCCTGTAATTTTTTGGACCGGTACCGGTAACACACAAATGATGGCTGACGCTGTTGCAGAAGCAATTAACGCTGCCGGTGCGGAGGCTGTTGTAAAAAATATCAGCGAAATCACTGCTGACGAGGCTGCAGGCTATGACGCTCTGGCACTGGGCTGCCCGGCAATGGGCGCAGAGGTGCTGGAGGAATGCGAATTCGAGCCGTTTTTCACCGAGCTGGAAGGCAAGCTGGCAGGCAAAAAGGTAGCGATCTTCGGCTCCTATGGCTGGGGCGGAAGCTACATGCAGGACTGGGAAGCACGCGTTAAGGATGCTGGCGCAACACTTGTAGCTGACGGCGTGTTGGCGCTGGGTGCTCCCGACGACGAAGCAATGGCTAAGCTGACGGAAGCAGGCAAGCTGCTTGCCGAATAAGGCTGAAGCAACACAAAAAACTGCCTTTCGATTTTCAGAAGGGCAGTTTTTTAGTGAAGCGCTTGCGTTATAGCAGTTGGCAAATAACTCGCTTTATGATATTATTTAAGAACACATCCTATTGACTTTATACCTGCTATATAGTGTAGACTGTATCATCATAAAAGAAAGTATATAACGCCGCGGCAGCGTTTTGGCAAAAGCTGCTGCCCGCGCTTTAGAATATATATGAATAGAGGATAGGAAGCTTTATGTTCAAAACATTTCTCAGCTATTATAAACCGTATAAGGGTATTCTGCTCTTTCTCGTGATAGGCTCGCTGCTGCGTGCGCTGCTCGAGCTGTTCTTTCCCTATGTAGTGAAGCTGATGCTGGAACAGCAGCTGCCGCTTAAGAATCTGCCGCTGCTCCTTGAATGGTCGGCAGCACTGCTTGCCATGTATCTGTTAAACTTCGGCATGCATTTCAGCATCATCTACTGGGCGCAGTCCATGAGCTATTCCATGGAACGCGATATGCGCCGCGATTTATTCAGCCATCTGCAGAAGCTGTCCTTCGGCTTTTACGATAAAAACAAAAGCGGTCAGCTGCTTTCGCGCCTCACCAGCGATTTGAGCGAAATTAACGGCTTCGCAGGCAATGCGCCGATTGATCTTATCGTCTGTGGGCTGACGATGCTTGGCACGATGGTTATTCTGATTTACATGAATCCTATGCTGGGCAGCCTTATTGCCTTCCTGCTTCTGGTGAAGGCGGTGCATACCGTTTTCGTCAACCTGCGCATGAAAAAGGCCTTCTTCGCTAATCGTGTAGCGATGGGCGAGGTAACAGCCAAGGCTGCGGAAAGCATTAACGGCGTGCGTCTGATCAAGGCCTTTGCGGGCGAGCGCAGCGATATGACGCAGTTCATGGAAAAGGCGGATGCCTATCTGAAAGTATGCAAAAAATCCTTCAAAATAACATCTTATTTCGTCGGCAGTATGATTTTCTTCAGCAACTTTATCAATGTGGCGATATTAGTAGTGGGCGGCCTGCTGATAAATCAGGGGCTGATGAGCTTCGGCGAGCTGGTGGCCTTCTTCCTCTACGTGGGCCTGTTTATGAAACCGCTGATGCAGCTTTTAGGCTTCATTCAGGTATATCAGCGCGGTATGGCAGGCTTCAAGCGTTTTTATGAGCTGCTGCAGGAAAAGCCCGAGATTACTGATGCACCGGATGCTAAAATTTGCCCGCCCTGCAAGGGGAACATCACCTTTGATAACGTCAGCTTTGCCTATGCGGACGGCAGACCTGTTATCCGCAATCTTTCCCTGAATTTGGCAGCAGGTGAAACCGTGGCCTTTGTGGGCGCTACGGGAGCAGGCAAAACAACCATCGCCAGCCTTTTGCTGCGCTTTTACGAGCCGCAGAGCGGCAGAATTTTGCTGGATGGCTGCGATATCCGTGAATTTACGCAGGAGTCGCTGCGCAGGCAAATCGGCCTGGTGCAGCAGGATGTCTTTCTCTTCGGCGACAGCGTGCGCTACAACATAGCCTACGCCAAACCGGATGCGACAGTGGACGAGGTGCAGGCGGCAGCGAAGGCAGCGGCGGCGGATGAGTTTATCCGAAAGCTGCCTGCGGGCTACGATACCGAGGTGGGGGAGCGTGGCGTGAAGCTGAGCGGCGGCCAGAAGCAGCGTTTGGCGATTGCACGTGTCTTTCTCAAAAACCCTCCGGTAGTAGTGCTGGATGAGGCTACAAGTGCGCTCGACAATATTACGGAGCAGCAGATACAAAAGGAGCTCGACGAGCTGGCGGTAGGACGTACCACGCTGATTATTGCGCACCGTCTTTCCACCATCCGTCATGCGGACAAGATTGTGGTGCTTGACGAAGGCGCTGTTGCGGAATGCGGCAGCCATGAGGAGCTGCTGGCGCGCAAGGGGCATTATTATGATTTGTATCAGAAGGATTAAAGCAGAGGCTTGCGGATGCAGGCGTACTGCAGAAGATAATAAAATAGCGCACGCTGTTGCTAAAGCGTGCGCTGAGAATACAGAAAACCCATGTCTTGCCGATTTCGGCGGGACATGGGTTTTTGAGCTTTGGTTTAATTTTTTTCGTATTGAGTTTAGTCAGCTTTCAGCGCTTCAACCTGTTCAATTGGGAGAGAAGTAGCTTTGGCAATATCCTGCACAGTAAGTCCCATGCTTAACAGACGTTTAGCAGTAGCAATGTTGGCATTGATTTCGCCTTTGGCAATGCCTATGTCTTTGCCTTCAGCAATACCTTCACGCCGTTCGTCTAACAAACGAGCTTCCATAAGCATATATTCTCGCCTCACTTTCGTATCGAGTTTCAAATAGCTGATTTCATTATCAATCTGCTTGGTGAAATCAGTAGTTACAATGTGATTGTTTACATAATCATAAAAGCTTTTGAGATCCTTAGAGATTTCGCCATGCGTACCCTTAGTGTTCAAAATCATGGTGGTTGCTTTATCCGGAAGCTCCGGCTCCAAATCCTCCAGGCAGCGCTTTTTAAAAGTATAGACATAATTACCATTTTCAAAGAAATCAAAAATGCAGATGAAAATGATAAAGGTCGGCGGCAATAGGTCATAAGGCTGGCCTGCCTGCAGCAAATCAAAATCAAGCAGCGCCTGATAATAGCGCGAGCGTTTGGGCAGAACGAAGGCTTTGCTTTGGGGATTCTTTTTGTTTTTTACCTGCATTTCCAGATTATAGTGTGTGTTTTTATCGTCCGCTACGATGATATCAAGGCGGATGCCGCGACTGGTGTACTCAGGCTCAAGCGTCTTTTCTGCCTCAATGTAGTTAATGTCAGAAATTTCTATCTGCAGCAGTTCCTCCAGCAGATGCTTGCAGATGCGTTTGCGTGACATAACCTTTTTGAAGATGAAGTCGCTTTGAATCGTCATGTTTGCAAATTTTGTTGCCAGGTCTTGCATGGTTTTTCTCCTTTCATTTTAACACAGATAAAGTAAAAAATACATAAGCAGCGCAAAAACAAAAAAAGAGCAGTACCCTGACGATAAAAAAATCGTCAGTTTGTACTACTCTTAGAATGTACCAGATAAATGGCCTTGCTTAAGCTTCTGCAGAAAATGCATCTGCAGGATATACTGCTTATTTAATTGTCCGCAGGTAAATGAACTTGATGCGTAAGATTACTTGCGGTTTTGAAGAACTTAGTTTAAGTTTACTTGAAATACAGGGGAATGTCAAGGGAGAACAAGACTTGTGCCTGCTGAAATTTTCAGCAAGGCAGTTTTTTTATAAACACTATAATCTCAGCTCTATTCTGCTTTAACCTTAAACACAATTGCATACAGCACCGGCAGTACCACCAGCGTCAGCAGCGTTGCACCTGTCAGGCCGCAGGCAATAGCTACAGCCATTGCATTCCAGAACTGGCTGGCGAACATCGGAATCAATCCCAGTACCGTGGTGAAAGCCGCCAGCATAATCGGACGGAAACGCACAATCGCCGATTCCGTAATCGCCTTGGCAGGCTCCATCCCGGCATCAAGATGCTGCTGAATCTGGTCAACCAGCACCATACTGTTACGGATAATTGTACCGGTGAGCGCCAGAATACCCAGCTCCGCCATAAAGCCCAAAGCGGAATTGAACAGCAGCAGGCCGAAGATAACGCCGATTATACCCATCGGCGCCGTCAGCATAATAACCAGCAGCTTGCGGATATCCTGCATCTGCAGCATAATCAGAACGACAATCAGCAGCAGCATCAGCGGTATCGGCTTCATCAGATAATTCAAGGTATCGTTGCTGTCCTCCAGCGAACCGCCGACCTCGATGCTCATGCCGGCAGGCAGCTCCTTGCGCAGAGGCTCCAGCTCCTTATACACCTGCTTGGTAACATCGTTGCCGGTAACGCCGTCAACAATACCGCCGTTGACGGTAATTGTAGGACGCAGGTTGCGGCGCCAGATGATATTGTCCTCGCTGGTGTAATCAAGATGCGCGATTTGAGACAGAGGCACAGCACCCTGGCTCGTAGGAATGGAAATAGTTTCCAGCTGCGAAATATCTGCGCGCTGGTCAGGCTGCAGGCGGAAAACGATACCAATCTGCTGGTCGCCCTCCAGATAGGTTGCTACGGTATAACCGGATACCTGAGCCTGCAGAGCGTTGGCCACAGTCTGACGTGTGAGTCCCATTTGCAGCAGCTTGTCATTGTCGACCTTCAGCTTAACGGCGTTGGTCTGCTCCAGCCAGTCAAGACGTGTCATGTTGACGTAGGGATTAGCGGCCATCACCTTGCGCACCTTCTGCGCATATTCCTTAACCTGCGCATCGCTGTTGCCGCTGACGCGGATCATAACAGGATAGGGAGCAGGCGGACCGAGCGGAATCGAGCGGGAGTAAACTATAGCCTCCGGCAAATGCTCGGCAGCAAGCTCGCTGATGCGCTTCTCCAGTTTTTTGCGGTCTTCAACGCTTTTGGCAACAACTACGAGCTGTGCATAGTTATCACGCGGCTGTACCGGGTCGATTACCAGCACAAAGCGCGGTGCGCTTTCGCCTACGTAGGTGGAAACGTGGTCTAATTCCTTATCATCCTTAATCAGATTCGTCAGCTTGCGTGCCGCGGCATCAGTTGTTTTAATCGAGCTGCCCTCAGGCATATTAAGCTCTACCAACAGCTCCGGACGTACGGAGGCGGGGAAAAATTCCTGGCTGACGAAGCGCAGCATGAACATGGAAAGGCCCAGCATCGCCAAGGTAATGCCGATAACCGTGATGCGGTGTCCCAAGGCCCAGTGCAGCAGCTTGCGGAAGGCGCGGTAGAAGCTGTTGTCATAAGATTCCTGCTTGATAACTGTAGGACGTATCCATTCATAGCCCAATACCGGTGCCAAGGTTGCGGAAACAAGCCAGGACAGCATCAGTGTTACGGTCATAACCGGGAAAAGGCTGTAGGCAAATTCCGAAGCGCTGGCCTTGGAGAAGGCAATCGGCATGAAGCCCAGGCAGGTAATGGTGGTGCCTGTCAGCAGCGGCCAGGCGCAGGTTTTGAAGGCATAGGAGGCTGCTTCCTTACGAGGCATGCCTTCGGACATTTTTACTTCCATCAGCTCAACGACGACGATGGCGTCATCGACCAGCATACCAAGGGAAACAACCAGTGCGCCTAGGGATACCTTATGCAAATCAATGCCCAAAGCGAACATTGCGCAGAAGGAGCCTAACAAAATCAGCGGGATGCAGCAGGAAATTACGTAACCGCTGCGGCGTCCGAGCGTCATCAGGCTGACTACCAGCACGATGATAATTGCCTCGTAAAGGCTTTCGGAGAATTCGCTGATGGATTTTTTTACTACCTCAGGCTGATTGGCAACCTGATTAAGCTCCAATCCGAGCGGCAGCTCCTTTTGGATGCGGGCGATTTCCTTGGCCAGATTTTCACCGAGCTTGATGTTATCGCCGCCGTCCTCCATAGAAAGAGCAATGCCGACTGCGGGCTTGCCGTTATAGTACATCATTGTTTCCGGCGGGTCTGCATAACCGCGGGTGATGGTTGCGATATCGCCCAAGCGGAAGACACGGCCGTTGGCATTGATGGGGATGGCAGCAATATTTTCCACGCTGTCGGGGCTGCCGGTAATGCGCAGGTAGGAGTTGGCTGTGTCGGCCTCAATCATACCGCTGGCATTGACCGAGGTCTGTGCTTTGATAGTGTTGGCAATACTGTTGATATCCAGTCCCAGCTGTGCCAGCTTGGCAGTTTGCATCTGCACGAAGATTTTCTCCGGCTGTACGCCTACCAGCTCAACCTTTTTGACATCAGGCACGCTGAAGAAGTCGAGCTTAATTTTTTCGGCGTACTTACGCATATCCTCATAGGTGAAGCCGTCACCGGTAATTGCGTAGATATTGCCGTAAACATCATCAAAACGGTCGTTATAAAAGGGGCCTACGGTACCCGAAGGCAAGTCCTTTTTGCCGTCGTTTACGATGTTGCGCAGCTCCAGCCAGCGCTGACGTACCGTGTTGCCGGCAACTTCATCCTTGAGCGCTACCGTAATAACGCAGACGCCAGGACGCGAATAGCTGGTGATTTTCTTAACCTGCGGCAGACTTTGAATCTGCTTTTCCAAAGTATTTGTCAGATGCATTTCTACATCCTTGGCGCTGGCACCGGGCCAGGCTGCGGATACTACCATCTGCTTGACGGCAAAGCTGGGGTCCTCGCTGCGTCCGAGCGATTTAAAGGAAAACATACCCATAATCAGCACAAGCACAGCGAAGAAGTAAACTAACTGGCGATGGTTAATAGCCCATTCTGCCCAGTTGGCATGATGCTTTTCGTTGTTTGACATCAGATATCACCGCCTTTGGTCAGACGTACCTGTTGGTTATCGACAAGCTTGCTGAGGCCGGCGGTTATCAGAATATCACCCTTGTTTAAGCCGCCTGACAGACGCACGTTGTTGCCTACGTAGCCGGCAACCTTAACGTCCTGCAGCACAGCGCGGTTATTGCGCACCAGCCAGACCTGAGTCTTGCCGTTTACCTGATACAGTGCGGTAGCAGGAATAACAATCTCGTCCTCGGACGCCGCAGCGTCCTTAAAGCTGACCTTGGCAGTCATGCCGAGCTTGGCTGCTGCAGGCAGCTGCGGCACAGCAACGCGCACCTTATAGGTACGTGTAATGCTGTCGGCAATAGGCGAAATTTCGCGGACAGTGCCCTTCGCCGTAACATCTGGAAGCGCCCAGAAGCTGATTTCCGCCTGCTGGCCGACGCTCAGCTTGACGTTTTCCGGCACGTTAATCTGGATTTCACGTTCACCGCTGCGCACGATGGTGACCATCGGCGTACCGGCTGCCGTTACCTGGCCTGCTTCACCGGTGATGGCTGCCACAACGCCGTCGGCATCACTCGTCAGCTGCGTGTAGCTCAGCTGGTTGCCGCTGGCGTTGGCGTTGGCCTGTGCCTGACGCAGCGCAGCATTGGCTGCCTCCAGCTGGGTGTTGTACTGGTCGCGCGTTGCTTCGCTCACAGCACCGCCGGCATATAGCTTGTTAAAGCGTGCCGCATTGTCGGCCGCCAGCTTTTGGTTGGCAATGGCAGATGCCAGCTGTGCATTGGCTGCTTCTACGCTTTGGTTTACATCCTTCGGATCAATCGTCATCAGAATCTGGCCGGCGTGTACCCGGTCGCCTACGTTGACAAGACGGGAAGCGATTCTGCCGGCAGTCTGGAAGGCCAGCTGGCTTTCATAACGTCCGCGCACCTCGCCGGGATATACGGTGGAGGAATCGGCAATGCTTTCGCCAATCGTCATAGTCCGGACGATGGGGATGTAGTTTGCCTCCTGTGGCTTATGCATAATACTGCTGTAAAGCTGCCAGCCTGCGGCTGCCAGTACGACAACGGCAGCTCCGGCAACAAGTTTCTTTTTATCAGGAAGTTTGGGAAGTTTTTCCATAATAGACTGCATGATTTAACAGCTCCCTTGCAGAATAATGTTATTGTTGTAAAATTTTTAATCGTTCAATTAAATTATAGGTTCTAATGTAGAGAGCGTCAAGCAACAAAGTTGTAAACAAAAATAAAGCTGCTGGAAAGCAGCTTTATTTGAGGAATATATTTATTTTTTGCTAAGCGATGCAAGGTAGGTGTTGAGCGCCTGCAGCAGATAATCAAGCTCTGCGCCGTTTTTGAAATTGCCCAGCTCGCAAATGTGGCTGTGCATCAGAAAGAAGAACATGATAATACCTTCCAGTGTGAAGGCAACGTGGGTTGCTTTGATATCCGCAACGATTTCGCCGCAGGCAATCGCTTCCTCAACCAGCTCGGTCATGAACTGATGGATGCGGTACAGCTTGCTGCGCACATAATTTTCAAACATGGGCTGCGGAGTCAGCAGTTCACGGTAAATCAGGTGAATGTTATAGGGGTTCTGCTGCTGCATTTCGGCAATGCCGTCTACATAGGTACGCAGCTTGGTCAGCGGTGAACCTGGCTGCTGACGGATTTTGTCCTGCAGCTTCAGAAATTTTTCGGCCTCAGTATATAAAACCTCCTGATATAAATTCTTCTTGCCGCCGAAATAATAGGAAATCAACGCGCTGTTGACGCCGCTGGCAACAGAAATCTGCTTGATGGACACGGCAGCGAAGCTGTCCATGGCAAACAGCTTGGTTGCGGCCTCAAGAATTTTATCAGCAGAATTGATATTAGGACTTTCATCTATCATAATAACGTAATACCTCGTTGGAATAAATAATGTATGAATATATTATACACGATTTGGGCGCAGATGTAAGCTGATTTTGTTAAAAAAGTGATATTATGAAAATATCTTGTTAAATATAAAAATTTTGTTCGTTAATACGTTGGCTATGTACTGTTTTTCTGCTATAATAAAAAAATAACGGAGGTCAGTATAGAAAAAATGAATACATTGGCTATAGCTTTGATGATTGTCATAGCTCTGCTGCTGGCAGGTGTGATAATATTATTGATACAGGGACGCCCTAAGGCGGACATGACGGCGCAGCGGCTGGAGCTTTTGGAGCGCAGGCTTGCGGAAAGCATGTACGACCTGCGCGGCGAGCAGAGCACACTGGCGCGGGCGGCGCGCTTGGAAAACCAGGCGGCGAGCGACAGGCTGAGCGAACAGATTGACAAGCGCGTGGCGCGTCTGGCGGATATGACGGACCAGAACCTGGAGCGCATCCGCATGACTGTGGACGAGCGCCTTAATCAATCGCTGGAGCAGAAGTTCGCGCAGGTCAACAAATGCCTGGGCGAGGTACACCAGTCACTGGGACAGATGCAGAGCCTTTCCTGCGGGGTGGATGAGCTGCGGCGCGTTCTTTCGAACGTCAAGGTGCGCGGTACCTGGGGCGAAATGCAGCTTGGCAATATCCTCAAGGATATTCTTGACCGTGCAAGATATGTAGAAAATGCAGAGGTGCGTCCGCACAGCGGCCTGCGCGTGGAATATGCTTTGCGCTTGCCGGGGCAGCGGGAGCAGGAGGTGCTGTTGCCGATTGATGCCAAGTTTCCGCTGGAGGATTACCAGCGCCTGCAGCAGGCGCGTGAGGCCGGTGATACGCAGGCGGCGGATGCGGCGGCAAAGCAGCTGGAGCGACGCTTAAAGAGCGAAGCGAAGGATATCTGCGAAAAATATATCTGTCCGCCGTATTCGACGGATTTTGCCGTGATGTATCTGCCGAGCGAGGGCCTGTTTGCGGAGGCTTTGGCCTTGCCGGGAATGGCCGAGGAGCTTCAGCTGAAGTTCAGAGTGTGCGTGGCGGGGCCGACGACGCTGGCAGCGCTGGTGAACAGCCTGCAGCTGGGCTTCCGTACCTTGGCGGTGCAGCAGCGTACTACAGAGGTGTGGCAGCTGCTGAACAAGGTTAAGCAGGAGCTTGCCGGCCTGGAAACAGCCCTTGATAAAACAGCTAAAAAGCTGGAGGAGGGGCAGAACGCTCTGCATACCACCAAGCGCTATACAGCACGTTTGCAGAAGCAGCTGGATGCTGTGCAGCTGTTAGATGAGGAAGATAAGCATGACAAAGAATAATGAGCCTCATCACTATAAAAAGCCGCCGCTGTGGGTACAGATATTATTATGGGCCTACGGCTTTATGTGGCTGAATATGATTTTTGTTACGGGCTTAAACAGCCTGTATCTCGGTTATATAGATTATGACAGCGGCAGCATTGCCTTTGCCATGACCTGTGGCTTTTGGCTGATTTTCAAATATTTGCCGCGCTTGCTTTAAGAGGGGGAATTACAATGGAGCAATGGGATATTTATGACCGTGAACGCCGTCTTACCGGACGGACGATGAAGAAAAATGACTGGATACTGCAGGACGGCGAGTATCATCTGACGGTGCTTGGCGTTGTGCGCAACACAGACGGACGCTTTCTGATTACCAGACGCGTGCTGACGAAGGCCTGGGCTGCCGGCTGGTGGGAGGTTCCCGGCGGTGCGGTGCAGGCGGGTGAAAGCTCACGCGAGGCTGTGAACCGCGAGGTGTGGGAGGAAACCGGTCTTGATGTTTCTGCCTGCGCAGGCGGACCGGCGCTGACCTATCACCGTGAGAATCCGGGCGAGGGCGATAATTATTTCGTCGACTGCTATCTTTTTACGCTGCCCTTTGCACCGGAGCAGGTAAAAATCCGCCCTAATGAGGCACTGGAATACAAGCTGGCGACCTTGGAGGAAATTCAGGAGCTGGCGCAACAGGGAATCTTTTTGCATTATGACAGTATTAAGGATGTTTTTGCAAAATAAAGCTGTATGTCGGCGTTTGCTGTTGAAAAAACACAGCCGGCGTGGTAAAATATTATGGTAAATGCTTAAATAAATATGGCAAAGAGAAAGTTTGGAGGAATTTACAATGTCAGGACATTCTAAATGGGCGAACATTAAACATAAAAAAGGCAAGGCTGACGCTCTGCGCGGCAAAATCACTACTAAAATCAGCCGTGAAATCACTATTGCCGTTCGTATGGGCGGTGCAGATCCTACCGGTAACATGAAGCTGAAGCTGGCTCTGTCCAAGGCTAAGGCTAACAATATCCCTAAAGACAACATTCAACGTGCAATCCAAAAGGGTGCAGGTGCTCTGGAAGGCCAAAGCTTCGAAGAGATTACCTATGAAGGCTACGGTCCTGCAGGCGTTGCTATGATGGTCAGCTGCCTGACCGATAACCGTAACCGTACCGCTGCCGATGTACGTCACGTATTCTCTAAGCACGGCGGCAACCTGGGTGCCAGCGGCTGCGTAAGCTACATGTTCAAACAAAAAGGTATCTTCGCAGTTAGCGCCGAAACCGGTGTGAGCGAGGATGATCTGATGATGATCGCTCTGGATGCAGGTGCTGAGGATATCAAGAGCAGCGAAGACGGCTTCGAAATTATCACCGATCCGGCTGCTTATGACGATGTAGAAAAGGCTTTGGCTGATAACAATATTGAAGTTGCAATGTCCGAAATCACCATGGTTCCCGATACTATGGCTGAGCTGTCCGGTGAGGATGCCGAAAAGGTTCAGAAGATGCTGGACGCATTGGATGATTGCGATGATGTACAAGACGTTTACACCAACGCTGACTTGCCGGAAGACGACGAGGAATAATATTATTATTACGAAGTAACTGCAATGTGCGCGAAGCATAGTTGCAGAAAGGAAAGCAGGCAGTTGATGTCTGCTTTCTGTTTTTTGAGAGGTTTTTTATGCTGGTTTTAGGAATTGACCCCGGTACCGCCATCTGCGGTTATGGCTTGGTAGATATGACAGGAAACCGTCTGCGCCCCGTTTTTTACGGCTCGGTGCTGACGTATAAGGATATGCTGCCGGAGCTGAGGCTAAAGAAGATTTACGATGATATTTCGGATATTATCGATCACTTCAAGCCGGATCTGCTGAGCATCGAAAAGCTGTTTTTCAACCGCAACGTGACTACTGCGATTCCTGTAGGACAGGCACGCGGCGTTGTGCTTTTGGCTGCGGCCAACAAGGGACTGCCGGTGATGGAATTTACGCCGATGCAGATTAAGCTGTCGGTAGTAGGCACAGGCAGTGCGACGAAGGAGCAGGTTATCTATATGGTAATGCATCTGCTCAATATCCGCGAAAAAATTAAACCGGATGATACGGCCGATGCGCTGGCAGCGGCAATCTGCGGCATCAATACTGCGTCTACGCGCAGATGGCAGGAGGGCAGATAAATGATAGGTTCATTGAAGGGCACTGTTGACAGCCTGGGCATAGACAACTGCATAATCGAAACGGCAGGCGGCGTAGGCTACCGTGTTTTCATGCCGGCGGCACAGCTTGCTCAGCTGACGCAGGGTGCCTCTGTACGCCTGCACATCCACACCGCAGTACGCGAGGATGCCATTGTTCTTTACGGCTTTTTGAGCCGGGAATATTATGACCTCTTTGAACTGCTGCTGACTATCAGCGGCGTAGGTCCCAAGATGGCTTTGGGTATTTTATCCGCAGTTAAGCCTGATGCCTTTTATCTGGCGGTGCAGAGCCGTGATATCAAGGTGCTCACCAAGCTGCCCGGTATCGGCAAAAAGACGGCGGAGCGATTGCTGCTGGAATTGAAGGACAAGGTCGGACCCGTAGCCGCCGAAAGTGCTGACAGCTTCGGCGAAGCAGTAGCTGCCGGAGGCAGCGGTGCTGTAGCGGAGGCTATCGAAGCACTTGCTTCCCTTGGCTACAGCAACAGCGAGATTATGCCCGTAATCAAGAAAATCGAAGGCGCAGAAACCAAGACGAGCGAGGAAATTCTGAAGCAGGCCTTAAGGCTGATGATGAAGTAATTTCCCGCAGATAAATCGTCTGGCGGTATTTGAGCCTGTAGCAGTAGGCTGCAAAAGGCTTGCTAGGAGGAACTTATGGAATTTGATGATAGAATTATTGCCGGGGCGGAACAGGAAGCAGATGGCTGGCAGTACAGCCTGCGTCCGCGTCTGTTAAATGAATATATAGGTCAGACGCAGGTCAAGGATAATCTGTCTATTTTCATTAAGGCTGCCGCTGCCCGCCACGAAGCGCTGGACCATGTGCTGCTGTTCGGGCCTCCGGGCCTGGGCAAAACTACGCTGGCCAACATTATTGCCAATGAGCTTAATGTCAACATCCGCGTTACCAGCGGACCGGCGATTGAACGTCAGGGAGATTTGGCAGCAATCTTAACCAACCTTGGCGACAATGATGTACTTTTTATTGACGAAATCCACCGCTTGTCCAAGACCGTAGAGGAAATCCTGTATTCCGCTATGGAGGATTTTGCGTTAGATATTATTATCGGCAAAGGTCCTGCGGCACGCAGTGTGCGTCTGGACCTGCCGCATTTTACGCTTATCGGCGCTACCACGCGTCTGGGAGCGATAGCAGCGCCTTTGCGGGACCGCTTCGGCGTACAGTGCTGCCTGGAATTTTACAAGCCGGAGGAGCTGCAGTTTATTATTACGCGTGCAGCGGAAATCCTGAATGTAAAAATCGACAAGGAAGGCGCCATGGAAATTGCCCGCCGCAGCAGAGGCACGCCGCGTATCGCGAACCGTCTGCTGAAGCGTGTGCGCGATTTCGCTCAGGTGCTGGGCGTGGAGGTTATCGACCGTCAGCTGGCAGACGAAGCGCTGGCTAAGCTGGAGGTTGACCGCTACGGCTTCGACCGCAACGACCGCAAAATTTTGACGACCATCGTCAAAACCTTCGGCGGCGGTCCTGTCGGCATCGAAACAATTGCTGCAGCCGTAAGCGAGGAGTCCTCAACCATTGAGGATGTAATCGAGCCGTATCTGATGCAGCAGGGAATGCTGAACCGTACCTCGCGCGGACGTATGGCAACACGCGAAACCTATAGATATCTGGGAATACCGTTTCCCGAAAATCAGTAAAGCAGTTTAGCTGTTCAGGAGGAAAAATGAAATTATTATTACACGCCTGCTGCGGTCCCTGTGCCTGCTACCCTACGGAGCAGCTGACGGCGGCGGGAACAGATTTTGATATTTTGTTTTTTAATCCTAACATTCATCCGTACAAGGAGTTCAAGCACAGGCTGAGCACCCTGCGGGAGTTTTGTGAGAAGAAGCGCTACAATCTTATTATCGACAAAAGCTATCCGATAGAGGAATGCATCCGCGGTATGCTGTCAGAGCCTACCGTGCGCTGTGCCTTCTGCTACCGTATGCGCCTGCGCTACGCAGCGCAGTTTGCCAAAGAAAACGGCTACGATGCCTTTTCGACTACGTTGCTCGTCAGCCCCTATCAGCGCCATGAGCTGATAAAAAAGGAGGCGGAGGCGGCAGCGGCGGAGTTCGGTATTCCGTTCTATTACGAGGATTTCCGCGTCGGCTACCAGCGCGGCGTGGATATCAGCCTGGAGCTGGGGCTGTATCGCCAGCAGTACTGCGGCTGTGTCTTCAGCGAGCGTGACCGCTACGAAATCCGCAAAAAGCCCAAGGCGGAAGCAACGCAGGATAAGTTTGTGGTTGTAAGCAAAAATATTAAAATGGTGACCAGATAAAGGCTGCAAGCTATCGAGGAAAAGTATATGCTTAGAAAATTACTGATACTGTCTGTACTGTTATTTACTTTTATATTTGCCTCTGCTGCGGTAGCCGCCGAGCAAATCCGCATAGGAATTGTGGTGGGGCAGGCAACGGCAGAGCTGAGCTGTGAGGATGAATTCACAGTGCGTGATTCATCGGGCAAAACTACTACGATGCCCAAGGGAAAATATTTCATCCATGCGCAGCAGGGAAAGCTTTTCTTTGATGATAACAATGAATTTGGTAATGAAGCGTTTGTTGCTACGGCGGCAGGCAAAAGCTCACCGCAAATCAATAAACGCAGTTATAAAGGGGATTTTCAGCTGCAGGCCGAGCAGGGTAATAAGCTACTGGTAGTCAACAGACTGCCGCTGGAGGATTATCTGGCGAGCGTGCTGCCTGCCAAAACGATGTCCGTATGGCCTGATGAGGTTATCAAGGCACAGGCGGTTGCTGCCCGCAGCTATGCTATGTATAAAATGCAGCACAGCGACAAGGCTTATGCTTTGCTTGCAACCGACAGGGAGCTGCCTTACGGAGGTACCGGCAAGCGCATTGAAAAGTATGCTGTGACGAAGCTGATTCAGGCGACGAAAGGACAGTATCTTGCTGATGCTTACGGTCGGGCGATTGAAGCTGTCACTACTTCAAGCAGCGGCGGCAGAACCGAAAGCGCGCTGAATCTGCGCGGTACTGCCGTAAGCTATCTGCAGTCGGTAGAGGATTACGACAGCGACAGCCCGGAATATACCTGGGAAAGCCGCATTGCTCCGGTGCTTTTGGAAAGTCTGGCAGCACAGCGCGGTTATACCACCGGCAAGCTGACGAGCATACGTCTGTCCCCGCTTGATGATGCAGGTGTTGACAGAACGCCCACGGGACGGGTAAAATATATTATCCTTTCGGGTGAGGCCGGTGCTGCCAAAATCAGCGGCAGTGAGCTGCAGGACCTGTTAGGCTTGAACAGTACCTTATTTGATATCGAAACCGGTACGCCGGTACCGGAAACGCTCAAGGTGCCTATCGAAGATCATTACGGTATGGAAATAGGCAGCAAGGATATAGGCATCAAGGTCAATGAGTCGAAAAAGCCCGTCTGGAAAAATTTAGTACGCAGCTACCATTTGTTGGGCGGCGGCAAGGAAGAAAAAATTATTTTCCACGGCAAGGGGAAAGGCTCCGGCCTCGGTTTGAGTGCCTGGGGGGCGCGCGGTATGGCTAACGCCGATGCCAAGGCTACCTATAAAACGATTCTGGCACATTATTATCCCGGAACTCAGCTTGTCCGTTAGCAGGAAGCTATGTGTCCTGTAATATATAAGAAAAGAGAGAATTTTGCATGTTAGTAACTGATTTTGATTATGATTTGCCACAGGAGCTTATTGCTCAGCATCCTATGGAGCCGCGCGACCATTCGCGCCTGCTGGTTGTTGACAAAAAGACCGGTGAAATTGAGCATAAGCATTTTTATGATCTGGTAAATTATCTTAAGCCCGGCGATGTGCTGGTGTTTAACGATACCCGCGTTATTCCCGCGCGCCTGCACGGCACGAAGGATACCGGTGCCCATGTCGAGGTATTTCTGCTGACCCGCAGAGATGCAACCGACTGGGAGGTTCTGGTGCGCCCCGGTAAAAAGCTGCAGGTTGGTGCCAAGATTAACTTCAGCGATGAATTGAGCTGCGAGGTTATTGAGCACACCGACTTCGGCGGACGCGTAGTACGCTTTAAGTATGACGGTATCTTCGAAGAAATTCTTGATCGTCTGGGCGAAACTCCTCTGCCGCCGTATATCACGGCACCGCTGGAGGATAAGGAGCGTTATCAGACTGTTTATAACCGTGAGCGCGGCAGTGCTGCCGCTCCGACTGCAGGCCTGCACTTTACCAAGGAGCTGCTGCAGAAAATCAAGGAAATCGGCTGCGAAGAGGTTTTTGTAACGCTGCATGTAGGCCTTGGTACCTTCCGCCCCGTAAGCGAGGCGAAGATTGAGGACCACAAGATGCATAAGGAGTTCTACACCGTATCGCAGGAGGCTGCGGATGCAGTAAATAAGGCGAAGGCCGAAGGCCGCCGTATTATTGCGGTTGGCACTACGGCAGTACGCACTCTGGAGGCTGCGGGCGCTGACGGTCAGCTGCACGCTGGCAGCAGCTGGACGAATATCTTCATCTACCCCGGTTACAAATTCCGTCTGGTGGATGACCTCGTAACCAACTTCCATCTGCCGCAGAGCACGCTGCTGATGCTGGTAAGCACTCTGTCTACCCGTGAGATTATGCTGCAGACCTACAAGAAGGCGGTTGAAGAAAAATATCGCTTCTTCTCCTTTGGCGATGCCATGTTTATTACAGACCTCAATAAATAAGATTTTTTGCCTTCGACGCAAAGCCGAAGGCGCTGATAAATATTTTTAGGAGTTGCATATGACTAAACACGCAGTAACCTACGAACTAATTAAAGAATGTCCGCGCAGCGGTGCGCGTCTTGGCCGCTTGCATACGCCGCATGGTACCTTTGAAACTCCGATGTTTATGCCTGTAGGCACACAGGCAACGGTAAAAACTCTGGCACCGGAAGAGCTGTACGATATGGGTAGCCAGGTTATTTTGTCGAATACCTATCATCTGTTTTTGCGTCCCGGTCACGAGCTGGTGCGCAAGGCAGGCGGTCTGCACAAGTTTATGAATTATAAACGCGGTATGCTTACCGACAGCGGCGGCTTCCAGGTATTCAGCCTGGGCGCTATGCGCAAAATCACCGAAGAGGGCGTAATGTTCCGTTCGCATATCGACGGCAGCAAGCAGTTCCTTTCGCCGGAGGTTTCTACTCAGGTGCAGGAGGCATTGGGCGCTGATATCGCGATGGCCTTTGATGAATGCATCCCGTATCCCGCCGATTTTGATTATGCCAAGCGTTCTACCGAGCGTACCACACGCTGGGCCAAGCGTTGTCTGGAAACTCATACGCGTGAGGATCAGTCCATGTTCGGTATCGTGCAGGGCGGTATGTATCCCGAGCTGCGCCGCATGAGCGTACAGCAGCTGACAGAGCTTGACTTCGCCGGCTACGGTATCGGCGGTCTGTCCGTAGGCGAGCCTAAGTCGATGATGTACGATATCCTTTCACATACCACCGAGCTGATGCCGAAGGATAAGGCACGCTATCTGATGGGCGTAGGCACTGCCGACTGCATTGTAGAGGCAGTAAACCTAGGCGTTGATATGTTTGACTGTGTATTCCCGACACGTGTGGCCAGAAACGGCACCGCTATGACGCACACCGGCCGTCTGGTAGTACGCAACGCAACCTACGCAGAGGATTTCCGTCCGATTGAGGAAGGCTGCGACTGCTATGCCTGCCGTAACTTCAGCCGTGCTTATATCCGTCATCTGTTCAAGGCAGAGGAGATTTTCGGTCTGAGACTCTTGTCTATTCACAATCTGCATTTCCTGCTGCATTTTGCCAAGGAAATACGTGAGGCTATCGCTAATGACTGCTTCCCTGAGTTCCGCGAAAGATTCTTAGAAAATTATCGTTGATAACAAGGATTTTTCCGATTTACAGAGAATATATAAAAATGGTATAAATAAACTGAACTATTGCATACTAAAATGTTTGCAAGAGGAACCTGCAAATATGTCCGAATTTGCGGGAAGTGATAAAATGTGGAGGTGTTCAATATGCAAGGTGGAGATACAATGGCTTTGCTCAATTCTCTCTGGCCCTTCTTTTTAATGGGCGGCATATTCTATTTCATGCTCTGGAAACCCCAGAAAAAAGAGCAGCAAAAAAGACAGGATTTGTTAAACAGCCTGAAGGAAGGCGACGAAATCATTACCATTGGCGGTATCTATGGTAAGATTACCGCTATTTCCGAAAAACGCGTTAAGGTAGAGGTTGCCGAAGGCGTAGTAATCGAAATGGCGCGCAATGCTGTCAGCGGTTTCCAAAACCCCGCTAAAAATTCCTGATGGTGATTGCAGAAGAAAAAGTTGAGCTGCGCAAGTATTTTAAAAGGCTGCGGTCGCAATTGACCGCAGAGCAGGCTGCTTCCGGCAGTCTGCTGACTGCCCGTCAGATACTGGCCTGTGATGCATATCGCAAAGCGAACTGCATCATGGGCTATTTGGCTTTCGGAAATGAGCTGTCTGTGGACCTGGTTCTGCAGCAGGCCTTGGCCGACGGCAAGACTGTTGCCGTGCCGCTGGTGCAGTCGGCAACGGAGATGGCTCCTGTTCAGCTGGAAAACATGCTGGAGTTTGAGCTTGACCGTTACGGCATCCGCAGCGTCCGCCAACCGGCGAAGCTGCTGCAGCCGCAGCAGCTTGACCTTGTACTGGTGCCCGGAGTGGCCTTCGGCCGCGACGGCAGCAGACTGGGGATGGGCGCGGGTTATTATGACCGTTTTCTGCCGCAGGCGGAAAACGCATTGCTCATGGGCATCGCTTACGATGCTTTTATTCAGCCGAATCTGCCGCGGGATGAATTTGACGTGCTTGTACAGCTTTTAGCAAGTGAAAGCGGGATTACCACTCTCAGTCCGCTTAGCTTATAAATTAAATCCAGTTAATCCAAAAAAATCTTAAGGAGGAAGTTATTTTGCGTTGGAATGAATTCGGGAAATTTCTGATTGTCGCTTTGGCGATTATCGGCGGTTTCTGCGTATACATCTCGCCTCTGGCTAATTCCATTAAACAGGGCTTGGATCTGCAAGGTGGTACTCATGTAGTTTTACAGGCTGTGGATACGCCGGAACTTAAGGTTGACGATGACGCTGTCAACCGCAGTGTAAAGGTTATTGAGCGTCGTGTAAATGAGTTGGGCCTGACCGAGCCTGTTATTCAGCGTCAGGGCAAGGACCGTATTATTGTTGAGCTGCCGGGCGTAAAGGATCCTGAAAAGGCTATTGCTATGCTGGGCCGTACCGCTATGCTGCAGTTCAAGGATGAAAGCGGCAAGGTTGTTCTCACAGGCAGTGACCTGAAGGACGCTAAGGCACAGGTTTCCCAAGGGAATCAGGCTGTAGTAGGTCTGGAATTTAATGATGAGGGCGGCAAAAAATTTGCTGACCTTACTGCCCGCAATGTAGGCAAAAAAATCGCTATCGAGCTTGACGGCCAGGTACTGACCGCTCCTGTAGTACAGGAAGCTATCACCGGCGGCCATGCACAGATTTCCGGCTCCCGTAACGTTGAGGAAGCCGAGCATCTGGCAATCCTGCTGCGCAGCGGCAGTTTGCCGGTTAAAATCGAAGTTATGGAAAACCGTACCGTTGGCCCTACCCTCGGTCAGGATTCCAAAGACAAGAGTGTTAAGGCCTTCAGCATCGGTATCATCGGCGTATTTGTATTTATGCTGCTGTTCTACCGTCTGGCAGGTGTAGTTGCGGACATTGCTCTGCTGCTGTACGTAATGCTGCTGCTTTTGGTAATGCGTTATCTGGGTGCAACACTGACACTGCCCGGTATCGCAGGTATTATCCTGTCTGTCGGCATGGCGGTTGACGCCAACGTACTGATTTTCGAACGCTTCAAGGAAGAAGTTAAGCGCGGCAAAACTCTGCGCAGTGCGATGGATTCTGGCTTTGGCCGCGCTATCGTAACCATCCTTGACTCCAACCTTACTACTATCATGGCTGCAGCCGTACTGTTCTACCTGGGCACCGGTCCTATCAAGGGTTTTGCTGTTACCCTGGCACTTGGTACCTTGCTGAGTATGTTTACCGCAGTAACCGTTACCAAATTCCTGCTGCGCTTCTTGATTTACAGTAACATCACCAAGAGTCCCTTCCTGTTTGGTGCAAGAGCACCGAAAGCAAAAGAGGAGGTGGCTAAATAATGAAGTTATCTATCGTTAAGCGTTATAAAATTTTCTTCGCTATTACCATCACCTTCCTGATTATCGGTATCGGCTCCATGCTCTTCAAGGGCTTCAACCTGGGCATTGACTTTACCGGTGGCAGTATCATGGATTTGGAATTCAAAAATCCTGTTACCGTTTCTCAGGTACGTGAGGTGCTTAAAGAAAAGGATCTGGGCAATGCTATTATCCAGCTGGAAAGCAGCGACAGCAATGCCAAAAGCTCTAAGGGCGTGCTGATTCGTACCGGCGTTATCAGCGACGAGCAGCGTCAGCAGGTAATGACCGACCTGAAGAGCAAGGTTGGCGACTTTGCTATCCAGCGTGTTGAAAACGTTGGTGCTACTGTCGGCGGCGAGCTGATTCAACAGGCTGTGATGGCGATTGTGCTTTCCTGGTTCCTGATGATTGCTTATATCACCATCCGCTTTGAATTCCGCTTTGCTCTGGCAGCGATTATTGCTTTGATTATCGACGTACTGGTAACCCTAAGCTATTTCTCCCTCTTCCATATGGAGCTTGATTCCTCCTTCGTTGCAGCTTTGCTGACGGTTGTTGGTTATTCTGTCAACGGTACCATCGTTATCTTCGACCGTATCCGTGAAAACCTGAAAATCCATCGCCGCAGCGAAAGCATGACGGAAATGGTAGACAACAGTATCTGGCAGACCATGGGACGCAGTATCTATACTGTAGGTACCTCTCTGTTCGCTGTTGTAGCTATCTTCATCTGGGGCGGTGAAACTATCCGCAACTTCTCCTTTGCTATGCTGGTAGGCTTCTCCAGTGGTGCTTATACCTCCACCTTCCTCGCAGGTCCGTTATGGATGATGCTGCGTAAGCTGAAACCCGGCAGAGATTAAAATTAAAACTATAGCCTGTGTGCATTAGGAAAAATGAATGCCGCAGGCTATTTTTCTTGTTTTTGACGGCTGAAAAAGCTACAATAATAGGTGATATTGCAAGAGAAGCTTTTGTTTTTATCGGTACTGTTAAGGAGAACTGGAATGATTTATATTTTGAAATTTATCGCAGCCTTTTTGCTACCTCCGGGTTTGTTTGTGCTGCTGGGAATCATACTGAGTGTTTATTTGTGGCGGCGGCGGCAAAACATCGGCCGTTTTGCTTTCAGCTTAAGCGCTTTTTTGACGCTGCTGTTATATTTCAGCTCTACCTTATTGGGAGCAAAGCTGCTGGGACAGCCGTTGGAGAACCGTTATATTCAGCAGCAGCCTGACGCTGCGCAAGTGATAGTTGTTCTTGGCGGCGGCAGCGTCGGTTCCGCACCGGACGGCACTGAGCGCGGAGGCCTGATGTCCGCCGGAGCGGCGCGCCTGCTGACGGCAGCACGCCTGGCAAAGCAGCATTCGCTGCCGGTGCTCATCAGCGGCGGGCAGGTGTTCAGGGACGGCGTGAGCGAGGCGCTTGTCGCCGAGCGTATTCTGCTGCAGCTGGGGCTGCCGCAGGAGCAGATTATTGTTGAAACGCAGGCCAGAACAACGAAGGAAAATGCTGCCTATACTGCCATGCACTGCCGTGAGCGTGGCTACCAAAGCGTGCTGCTGCTGACAAGTGCGCTGCATATGCCTCGCAGCATGCAGTTCTTTGAACGTTATTTAGGTGAGCAGGGCGTAAAGGTTGCCGCCTATCCCTGTGATTACACACTCAATCCGCAGGGCAAGTTTAACCCGCGTTGGCTGGTGCCTCAGCTGCAGGCCTTTGACGTTACCTGTATGGCTTTGCATGAATATGTGGGGATGGCCGGTGCCTTTTTACAGCGTTAATTTGCAGCGGCAAGCTGACTTCGACCGGCTAATTTGCATAATTTCCGCCTTTTTTGTATAATAAGTAACAGATAGAAACAAATATTATTTTTGGGTGGGTTATATTATGAAAAAAATTCTGTTCTTAGTTTGCCTGCTGCTTTGTCTGCTGCTTGCCGGCTGCGGACCGCAGGAGAAGAATACCTCTGGCAGCGGTAAGGTTTTGTACACAGTGACGGATGCAACTGGCACTAAGCTGAGCTTCAGCGAAAAGCCGCAGCGTATTGTGAGCCTGAACGTATCTGCCGACGAAATTTTGCTGGATATGGTTGACAGTAAGCGCTTGGCAGCCTTGTCGCTGCTGGCCGATGATCCCGGCATCTGCAGTGCCGGTGACAAGGTGAAATCCGTCAAGGGCAGAGCGCAGGGAAGCAACCTGGAAAGTGTGCTGGCCATGCAGCCTGATCTTGTTATTATCCCGGATTATACTGTGGAGCCGATTCAGGGACTGCGCAGCGCGGGACTCAAGGTTTATGTGTGCCATACGCCGAATAATGTGCAGGATATCTTTAAGTTTATCAGGGAAATCGGCTCTGCCGTAGGCGAAGAAGCCAAGGGTGAGGCGATGGCCAAAAACATGGAAGCGCAGCTGGAGGCTGTGCGTAAGCAGGCGCTGCAGGCTGCAGGCGATAAGCCGCTTAATGTGCTGGCACTTTCCTTTACCGGACCGCTGGGCATGAGGGGCACCTTCAGCGGCCTGTGCTATTATGCAGGCGTGCATAACGTGCTTGATGGCATGGATATTCCGTATCAGAGCAACCTGTCGGAGGAAAAAATGCTGGAGCTTAATCCGGAGCTGATTATTACGCCGAGCTGGGATTACAGTAAAAAAGGCGACCCGGAGCAATTCCGTCAGCGCATTTTACAAAATCCGGCCTATAAGAGCATTAAGGCTGTAAAGAACGGCCGCGTGCAAAGTTTGCATGATAATTATTTATACAGTACTTCGCAATATACAGTTAAGGCGGTGCAGGAATTGGCACATGCCGCTTATGGAATTTAGTTAGGAGATGCAGTGGCAATGAGACTAGTCAAAACAATTGGTCTGACACTTTTATTGGCAGCGGGAATGCAGCTGTGCGCTGCGGCCAAGGAGCAGGAAGCGTTTTATACAGGTGAAAAAATTAAGGGATATGATAAGGGCAGCTTTGTAGTTTTGGAGGCCGATGATATTAACTTCCGCAGTGCCGCTGAGGACGGCAATGTTTTAAAGGTACTGCCGCATCATTCGCTGCTGCGTGTTATCCGCCAAAGCGGTGACTGGCTGGAGGCCGAATCGGACGGTGTGGACGGCTTTATCTACGCGCCCTATACCGTTGCCGGAAGCAGGGACGAGCTGACGCAGGAGGATTTTGCTCTTGGCTATGCCGCACTCGGACAGAAGTTTGACGAGCAGAAGGCCGAGGAGCGCCTTGGTGCCGTCAAGCAGGAGAAAATAGATAAAAAGCGTAAGCAGATAAACTATACATTTGAGGGCGCCGTAATCAGTGTTGCCCGCAAAAAACAGGCAGTAGATGCAATCCGTGTTGTTGATCCCAAGTATATTACGATGCGCGGCGTAAGCATCGGGGACAGTGCCGGCAGAGCTGTAGGACAGTACGGCCTGCCTGATGCGGTTGTTTATGCTGCCGATAATACCACCTACGAATATTTTTGGGAGGACGACAAGGAGCAGCCGTTGCGTTTTGCGCTGGAGGTTGACAAGCAGAGCCGTGTGACAGCCTTTATTTTGGAGAAGCTGAAGAAAAAATAGCAGTCTGCTGTCAGTCTTTGTGAAATAGGTAAAATTAAGCCTTAAATGAGTATGTATACACTAAAAATCCTGCCGCATAAGCAGGATTTTTTTATATGCTGGCAGAATTATAACAGTTATAATATATTAAAATTTATACTAAAGGAGTTGAGCTGAATGCCGTTTTTAATCTTAGTTATAATTATTTGTATGATAGTAGCATTGTTTGCCGTGCAGAATGCGGTAGCAGTATCCTTGAACTTTGTTTTCTGGAGCTTCAGCGCCTCACTGGTGCTGGTAATTCTCGGTGCTTTTTTAATGGGCGTGCTGGTTGCCACCTGCTTTTTGCTGACGATGAAGGCCAAGCATTATCTGAAGGATAAAAAGATGCGTGAGGAAATGCAGCAGCTGCAGGCAGAAAACAAACGCCTGCAGGAGCGCGTTGCCATGCTGCAGCATACCCAGCTGCTGCACAACGAGGCAGCACAGGCCGAGGCTGTAAAAAAGGCAGAGCCGGCTGCAGCAGACAAGACTGCTGTCGAGAGCGGTAGCCGCCAATGATGCACAAGGAACGAATTTGGGATATAAAAGAATATAACAGTCAGAAGGCAGACTATTTGGCGGAGGAGCTGAATATTTCGCCGATGGTCACCGGTATTTTATTGGAGCGCGGTCTGCAGGATGCAGCTTCGATGCGTGATTTTCTCTACGGCAGCGCTGCTCCCTTTCATGATCCGTTTTTGCTGAAGGATATGCAGCGCTCGGTTGAGCGTATAGAGCGGGCCTTGGCGGCGGGAGAGCAGATTACGGTTTACGGCGACTATGATGTGGACGGAATCAGTGCTTCCTCCTTGCTGTACCTGTATCTGAAGCAGCGCGGCGGCAGGGTTGCCACCTACATCCCGCAGCGTAAAAGCGAAGGCTACGGCCTGAATGACGAAGCGTTGAAAAATATTGCGGAAAATGGTACAACGCTGGTGATTACCGTGGACTGCGGCATCAGCGGCCTGCACGAGGTAGCCAATGCGCCGAAGTCTCTGGATATTATTATTACGGACCACCATACGGTGCCTGAGGTTCTGCCTCCTGCCTACGCAATTATCAACGCCAAGCAGCGTGACTGCGGCTATCCGTTTAAGCATTTGAGCGGTGTAGGCATTGCCTTCAAGCTGTGTCAGGCGCTGGAGCAGCGCGAGCCGGGAAGGCTGCCGAAGTGGCAGGAACTTACAGAGCTGGCGGCACTGGGAACGGTAGCGGATATTGTGCCGCTAATAGGCGAAAACCGCGAGCTGGTGCGCCGTGGCCTGAAGGCTATGGAAACAACGAAGCTGGTTGGCCTGCGTGCTTTGATTAAGGCCAGCGGCTGTCCGGAAACGGGCATTGCTTCCGATAACATCGGCTTTGGCCTGGCGCCGCGCCTGAACGCCGTGGGCAGGCTGGAGCATGCGCAGCTGGCGGTGGAGCTTTTGGTAACCGACGATAGCGTGAAGGCGGAGAAGATTGCCGCCGAGCTTAATCGTGAAAACACACTGCGGCAGGAAATCAGCCGTCAGATTATGGAAGAGGCGGAAGCACAGCTGGCGCAGGAAAAGCATATCGATACGGCAATCGTGCTTGCTTCCGAAGGCTGGCATCAGGGCGTTATCGGTATCGTGGCTTCACGCCTGGTAGACAAGTACCATCTGCCGACGATTCTGATAAGCCTGAACAACGGCGTTGCCAAGGGCAGTTGCCGCAGTATTCCGGCGCTCAATCTTTACGAGGCGATAGATGCCGAACGTGATTTGCTGACGCAGTACGGCGGTCACCATCAGGCTGCGGGCCTGACGCTGCCGGCAGAGCTGTTGCCGGAATTCAAGCGCCGCTTCCACGAATACGTTGCGCAAAAGCTGAGTCCGGAGGATTATCTGCCGCATCAGGCAATTGACTGTGTTTTGAGCGGCAGCAGCGAAATCAGCATCAGGGATTTGGAGCAGCTGGCACTGCTGGAGCCCTGCGGCTGCGAAAATCAGGCACCTGTTTTTGCCTTCCGTCAGGCGCTGCTGCATAATCAGCGCGCTATGGGCAAGGAGCGCAATCATTTGCAGTTTGTGCTGGATAAGGGCTATAATTCTTATCGCGGCCTGATGTGGAACAATGCGGATTTGCTGCCGTATATGTTTGAAAATATGGTGGCTGATGTTGCCTTTCAACCGAAAATAAATGTCTGGAATAACGAAACGAGCGTGCAGCTGCAGGCCGTAAGCATTCATCAGCAGGTGACGCTGGGGGATATGCGTCAGGCTGCCGATGATAAATGGCGTCTGCTGCTGGGCTTGGTCAAGGTGCATAACAAGGTGCTTGCTTATACCGAAGATAAGCAGTCGCTGCCCGCCGAGGTGCTGCAGACTGCGGGGGATTATCTGGAGCTGGCTTCTTATGAGGAGGCTGCCGGGATGAGCCAGGAAAGGCTGCAGCAGGCCGAAGAAATAGTGCTGTTGGATTTGCCTGCTTATCCGCTGGCGGATATTATGCGCAGATTGCGGCAGCAGGGAGCAAAACATGTAACGCTGCTCTTTAATCAGCCGGATTTAGAGGAGCGCTTGCAGCGCCTGGCTTTAACGCATCCGGACAGGGATGCGATGATGCAGGCCTATAAGCTGGTGATGAATGCACTTAAAATGCGGACAACTGTGAGCGTCGAAGAGCTTTTGTCTGCTCATGCGGAACAAATAAGTGAACAAGCTGTAAAAATTATGGAAGAGCTTGGCTTTATCAGCTATAATAATGGTATAATAGAAAAAGCTGCTATTAAACGCTGCTCGCTGGAGGATGCACCCCTATATGTAACCCTGCAGCAGGAAAGAGAGCGTTTGGAGCACATTTATAAAGAAAATTACCGCCTGAGTCAGCACGAGTTGTTGCGCTGCTGATGAAGTGCAGATGGGAGTGGGGAGAATGCCCTCAACAAACGCAATAACTAATATTACTGATATAGATGAATTGTTTGCGCGTATAGAAGAATATCTTGCGCCGGAGCAGGTAGCTTTTGTCCGTAAGGCCTATGAGCTGGCAGCCAAGGCGCACGCTGCGCAGACACGTAAATCCGGTGAACCGTATATTATCCATCCGATTGGTGTTGTCAGCATCCTTGTGGGATTGCAGATGGATGACAAAACACTGGCTGCTGCCTTTCTGCATGATGTAGTAGAGGATACGGATTATAAGCTGGACTATATCAAAGAGCAGTTCGGCACCGTGGTAGCAAACCTGGTAGACGGTGTTACCAAGCTGGGTAAAATCGAATATATTTCCAAGGAAGACCGCCAGATTGAAAACTATCGCAAAATGTTTCTTGCGATGGCACGCGATATCCGCGTTGTACTGATTAAGCTGGCTGACCGTCTGCATAATATGCGCACGATGAAGTATATGCCTGTGCATAAGCAGCAGTCTATTTCTCGGGAAACATTGGAGATTTATGCGCCGCTCGCACATCGTCTTGGTATCTATACCATTAAATGGGAGCTGGAGGATCTGGCCTTCCGTTATATGGAGCCGGATATTTATTACGACCTGGTAGAGCAGGTAAAAATTAAACGCCGTGAGCGTGAGGATATGATTAACGAGGCTATGACAACGTTGAAGGACGCTGTCGAGAAGGCCGGTATCCGCTGCGAAATTCAGGGCAGACCGAAAAACTTTTACAGCATTCATAAGAAAATGCTGCGTGACCATAAGCAGCTGAGCGAGATTTATGATCTGCTGGCCATCCGTGTGCTGGTAGACACCGTTAAGGACTGCTATGGAACGCTGGGTATCGTACACAGCATGTGGCGTCCTATTCCGGGCCGCTTCAAGGACTATGTAGCGGTGCCGAAATCCAATATGTATCAGTCCTTGCATACGACAGTGCTTTCCAATGGCGGTCAGCCGCTGGAAATCCAAATCCGTACCTTTGAGATGCACCGCATCAGCGAATACGGTATCGCTGCGCACTGGCGCTATAAGGAAAGCGGCGGCAGCAAGCCTGCAGCCGGCGGTGACAAGGGCTTTGATGCCAAGCTGAGCTGGCTGCGTCAGCTGCTGGAATGGCACAAGGATATGAATGATTCGCGCGACTTTGTCAACACGGTCAAGATGGATATTTTTGCCGATGAGGTCTTTGTCTTTACGCCGCGCGGTGATGTTATCGACCTGCCTGTAGGCAGTGTGCCGATTGACTTCGCTTACCGCATCCATACGGACGTAGGCAACCGCTGCGTAGGTGCCAAGGTCAATGGACGCATCGTACCGCTTGACTACCAGCTGAAGAACGGCGATATCGTAGAGGTTATCACCTCCAAGCAGTCCAACGGCCCGAGCCGTGACTGGATTAATGTTGTCGGCTCTTCCGATACACGCAACAAAATCAAAAGCTGGTTCAAGAAGGAGCGCCGTGAGGAAAATATCGTCAAGGGCCGTGAAATGCTGGAGCGTGAGGTTAAACGCCTCGGCTACGAGCCTAAGGTGCTGATGTCTCCGGAAAAGCTGAAGGAAGCAGGCAGCAAAATCCGCATTGATACGGATGAAAATCTGCTGGCAACACTGGGCTACGGCGGTGTTACACTGAACACTGTTATGTCCAAGCTGGTGGAAATCTATAAAAAAGAGCAGAAGCTGGAAACCGCCAAGGACCTGGCGCAGGTACTGGCAGAGCTGAAGCCGCGAAAATCTAAGGCTAAGGCCAGCCACGGCATCCTCGTTAAGGGCGAGGAAGGCATCATGGTTAAGCTGGCGCGCTGCTGCAACCCGATTCCCGGTGACCCGGTAATCGGTTATATTACGCGCGGCAGCGGCATTTCCGTACACCGTGCGGACTGCCCCAATATCCTGACCAATAACCCCGAGGAGCAGCGTCGCTTAATTGAGGTTGCCTGGGATGTAGGCATTGATGATGTCTATAAGGTTAATATCGTGATTACGTCCGTAGACAGAACCGGACTGATGAGCGATATTATGAATGTGACGAGCGAAACGAAGATTAATATTTTCTCGCTTGCCTGTCACACAGATAAGAATAAAATTGCTACCATGCATATGGGACTTGATATCATGAGCCTGGAGCAGCTGGAATATTTTATGAACCGTATCCGCCGCATGAAGGGTGTTTATTCTGTTGAGCGCCTGATTTCTACGGCGAACGGCAGCGGAGGCAAGAAGAAATGAGAGCAGTTGTACAGCGTGTAGACCGCGCCAATGTTACTGTAGATGAAAAGATTACCGGCGAGGTACAGAAGGGCCTTCTGGTGCTCCTGGGGGTGGCCGAGGGTGACACCGATAAGGATCTGGCCTATATTATCGACAAGGTGTGCGGTATGCGCATTTTTGAGGATGAGGCAGGCAAGATGAACCTGTCGGTGAAGGATGTAGGCGGTGCGATTCTGGCGGTTTCTCAGTTTACCCTGTGCGGTGACTGCCGCCACGGCAAGCGTCCGTCCTTTACGGCGGCGGCAGCGCCTGATGTGGCCAACGCCTATTATGAGCGCTTTGTCGACGGCTGCCGCAAGGCAGGCCTGCCGGTAGAAACTGGCGTATTCCGCGCGCATATGCTGGTAGAGCTGGTGAACAACGGTCCGGTAACTATTTTGCTGGACAGCACGAAGCTGTTATAATTATATTGTGCATAGATTTATCAACGGAG
The DNA here is from genome assembly GCF_000188175.1 of Phascolarctobacterium succinatutens YIT 12067. Taxonomy (GTDB): domain Bacteria; phylum Bacillota; class Negativicutes; order Acidaminococcales; family Acidaminococcaceae; genus Phascolarctobacterium_A; species Phascolarctobacterium_A succinatutens. Next base: position 38,002 of record NZ_GL830930.1, read on the forward strand.
GTTGAAGAATGAAGATTTATCATGTTGAAGCAGGTATGCTTGCTACCAACTGTTATTTTGCCGTAAACGAAGCTATCGGTGAAGGCGTTATTTTCGATCCGGGCGGAGATTGCCCGACCATTCTGAGAATGATTGAACAGGCTAAGGCTAAGGTTGTCGCTATCGTGCTGACTCACGGCCACAGCGATCACATCGGTGCGCTGGCAGAGCTGCGTAAGGCTACCGGTGCGCCGGTATATATCGGCGAGGATGATGCTGACTGCCTGACACAGCCGAACAGAAACCTTTCCTTCTTTATCGGTGAAGAATTGAAAAATGAGCCTGCGGACCACCTTGTACATGACGGTGATGTGCTGGAGCTGGCAGGCATGAAGTTTGAAGCTTTTGCTACGCCGGGACATACCAAAGGCGGCTTCTGTTATTACTACGCGCCGGGCAAGGTAGTTTTTGCCGGTGATACTATTTTCTGCGAATCTATCGGACGCACCGATTTGCCGGGAGGCAGCTATCGCGCACTAATCCAGTCCATCAAAACAAAGCTGATGGTGCTTGATGACGACGTTAAGCTGCTGCCGGGCCACGGACCTACTACTACCGTGGGCTGGGAGCGTCGCAGGAATCCTTTCCTGCAATAAAACATTATGCTGAAATATTGGCCTCAAATACGTAAAAGCACCTTCTTTAAGCTGGGTGTTGTTACAGCAATCTCTTATGTTTTATATTTAATGGCAGGCTTTTTACTGCCGCTGCTGCTGGCAGTAGGCCTGGCCTTCGCACTTTATCCGCTGGTTAATGCTATCGCGCAGGTGCGCATGGCGCATGGCATGATTAAGCTGTCGCGCGTGGTGGCGATTATCCTGGCATTAATGGCCTTTTGTATCTTTATTTTTATGATTATCGGCTTCATTATTCTGCCGCTCTTCGGGCAGATGAACGAGTTCCTGCAAAAGCTGCCGGCATTGGCCGTCAAATCCAATCTTCAGGATTTGGACAGCATGCTTAAGGACCCGTCTACCATTCCGCTCTTGCCGTCCGATTTCAATATGCTGGTCAACGGTCTGCTGAACTGGGCGATGGGCTTTGTAGGAACGGTGCTGCGTAATCTTGTCCAGTCCAGTCTGGGGATTGTGCAGAGCTTGATAGGACTGATTATCGTGCCCTTCCTTGCCTTTTATTTTCTTAAGGACTGGCGCGAGCTGCGCTTGATGGTGATTAATCTGTTCAACTACGACGCGCAGGAGAAGGCGGCGGAGGTTGTGGACGAAATCGGCAGAACCATGAGCGCCTATGTGCGCGGCATGGGCAAGCTGAGCCTGATTTCCGGCTTCGTGATTACCATCGGCACGGCTTTTTTGGGTATTGATTTTCCGCTGGTGCTTGGCTTTTGGGCCATCCTTGCCGAAACGGTACCTGTAGTCGGCCCGCTGATGGGCGCTGTGCCTGCTGTATTTATCGCTTACGGTCAGGCGCCGGAGGCTGCCTTTCATGTAGCGCTTTTTTATCTGGTATATTATCAGCTGGATGCCAATTTTATTATGCCTAAGCTCATGGGACAGAAGATTGATTTGCATCCTGTAGTTTTGATTATCAGTCTGCTCATCGGTGCTAAGCTGTTCGGTATTCTCGGTATGGTTTTTGCCGTACCTGTAGCAGCGGTTTACAGAGTGCTGTACAAGCAGTTGTGGCATGCCGGTGAAGGACGGGAGAATTAAATGTTTTTTTGCTTACGTAATACATTGGAGCTTGATGTTGCGCGGCCTGTGAGCGACATGGCCGCATTTTTTGGCTATCAGCCGGCGCCGTCCGCTGCGCTGACGCTGACGCTTGCGCGCGAGCACGGCTGTATCAGCGCCTGCCTGCAAGGTGCGGAGCAAAGCTTTACAGCGAGCGAGCCTTGCAGCGAAGCTGCGGCGAGCGGTGATATAACACGTTGCGTGAAGCTCGTCGTGCTGAAGGTTTTTGCCGAGCTTACCGGTCTGCAGCCTAAGCTGCCATGGGGTATTCTTACGGGCGTGCGGCCGACGAAGCTGGCGCATAAGCTGCTGGACGGCGGTGTAGAGGCTGCGGCCTTGCCGGAATATCTGAGCGAAAACTATTTGCTGCCAATGTCGCAGGGAAGGCTGCTTACGGACATTGCTCTTAAGCAGAATCATATCCTCAGCGACAGTACGCGCCTTACGGATACCGGTATTTATATCGGCGTGCCGTATTGTCCTTCGCGCTGCAGCTATTGCTCGTTCCCGGCGGGAATTGTGCCGCAGGATGAAGAATCTCAGCAAAACTTTGTAAATATGATTGAACAAGACCTGCAAAATGTGGTACAATTAATAGGTATGCATAGCTTGCGTGTAAAATCACTTTATATCGGCGGCGGTACGCCCACGAGCCTGAGTGATAAGGTATTTGCACGTTTGCTGCAGGCTGTGGAACGAAGACTGCTGCAAAGCAACTGCGAAGGCTTGCGGCATCTGCGCGAGTTCACGGTGGAGGCCGGTCGCCCGGACTGCTTCAGTGCGGCTAAATTGGCGGCGATGGAGGCGGCGGGAGTGAACCGCATCAGCGTCAATCCGCAAAGCTTCCATGACAAAACACTGCAGCTGATTGGCAGGCGTCATAGCGTTAAGGATTTCTACAATGCTTATGAGCTTGTGCGCAAAAGCAGGATTCCTGTTGTGAATGTGGATCTGATTATCGGTCTGCCGCAGGAAACGGAGCAGGAGATTGCATATTCTTTGGAGCAGGCAGTAAAGCTGGCGCCGGAGAATCTTACTGTGCATACGCTTACGCTGAAGCGCAGCGCACCGCTCTTTCAAAAGCAGGAGCAGGCAGTGCTGACTACGCAGGCAGCGGAAAAAATGGTGCAGCGGGCCGCTGAGATGGCTGCTGCGATTGGGTTAGAGCCTTACTATCTGTACCGCCAGCATTATATGCTGGGGCATCTGGCCAACATCGGTTATGCCAAGCCGGGTACGGAAAGTATCTATAATATCCAGATGATGGAGGAACGTCATCCGGTGATTGGTGTGGGACCTGCATCTGCCAGCAAGGTGCCTTTGCCTGACGGACACCATCTGCATAAACTGAATATGCCGAAAAATGTGGCAGTGTATGGAGCGCGCTTGCAGGAACTGGCAGAGCGTCGCCGTGATTTGTTTAATATAGAAGGCACAGACCTGTAATAGGCATGAGTGCCGTTAGGAGAGGATAGACTATGCTGACAACAGCACCCAGAGGTACGAAGGATATTATGCCTTCCGACGTTAACGCATGGCGTTATCTGGAAGAAACCATGCGCAAAATTTGCGCACAATATGGCTACAAAGAAATCAGAACTCCTGTGTTTGAGCATACAGAGCTGTTCCAACGCGGTATCGGTGATACCACCGACGTTGTTGAAAAGGAAATGTATACCTTTACCGACCGCGGCAACCGCAGCATTACCCTGCGTCCGGAAAACACCGCCAGTGCTGTCCGCGCTTACGTTGAGCATAAGCTGAGCAAGGATGACGCTGCCACGAAGTTCTATTACATCGGACCTATGTTCCGTTATGACCGTCCGCAGGCAGGCCGTCTGCGTGAGTTCCACCAGTTCGGTGTAGAAGCTCTGGGCGTAACCGGTCCGAATGTCGATGCGGAAATCATTCTGCTGGCTGTGCAGGTACTGCAGAGTCTGGGCCTGAAGGATTTGAAGCTGAAAATCAATTCCGTAGGCTGCCCCAAATGTCGTCCGCAGCACAGAGAAAAGCTGCAGGCTTTCTTCAAGCCTAACTTCGACGAGCTGTGCAAGGATTGCCAAGGCCGCTTCGACCGCAATCCGCTGCGTCTTTTGGACTGCAAAAATCCGCACTGTCATGAGCTGGGCGAGGGCGCACCGAGCCTGGAGGAATGCCTGTGCGATGAGTGCAAGGAACACTTTGAGGGCCTGAAACAGCTGCTGACCGCTGCTGGTGTTGAATATGAGGTTGACCACAATCTTGTGCGTGGCCTTGATTATTATACAAAAACTGCTTTTGAAATCCAATACGCTCCGCTGGGCGCACAAAGCGCTGTTTGCGGCGGCGGCCGTTACGACGGACTGGTACAGGAAATCAGCGGTGACGAAGCCCGCCCCGGCATCGGCTTTGCTATGGGTATGGAGCGCGTGCTGCTGGCTCTGGAGAAGCAGAATCTGCTGCCCGAATTTGATGAAAGCATTGACGCATATGTTGTCTGCCCCAAGCAGGAAAACTTTGCGCTGGCTTTCAAAACCGCCATCGAGCTGCGTCGTGCAGGCTTTAAGGTTGAATATGACTTTAACGGCCGCAGCATGAAGTCCCAGATGAAGCAGGCCAACAAATTCCAAGCTAAGCAAGTGTTAATATTTGGCGAGGATGAGCTCAGCCGTAATGCCGTTACTGTGCGTAACATGGCAACAAGCGAGCAACATGAAATCGCTGTTAATGATATTATTAGTTATTTCAATACTTTATAAGTAGAGGTGCTAAAGATGATTAATGAAAAACGCAGCCATCATTGTGGTGTGCTGACCAAGGAGCAAGCCGGCGAACAGGTTGTACTGTGTGGCTGGGTTGCTAAACGACGTGACCACGGCGGATTGATTTTTATCGATTTGCGTGACCGCAGCGGTATCGTGCAGGTTGTTGCCGATCCTGAAAGCGCCGGCAGCAGCTTCAAAACTGCCGAGGACATCCGTAACGAATATGTTATCAAAGTAATTGGTAATGTACGTCTGCGTGATGAGGACACCATCAACGAAAACATTCCTACCGGTACTATCGAAGTACTGGCACATGATATCGAAGTGCTGAACGGTGCAAAAACTCCTCCGTTCTACATCAAAGACGGCATTGATACCGATGAAAACCTGCGTCTGAAATACCGTTATCTGGACCTGCGCCGTCCGGAAATGCAACGCAATCTGATTCTGCGTCACAAAGTTGCTAAACTGATGCGCGACTATCTTGATGATAACCATTTCCTCGAGATTGAAACTCCGATGCTGTGCAAATCCACTCCGGAGGGTGCTCGTGACTACCTCGTTCCGAGCCGTGTAAACCCCGGCAAGTTCTATGCACTGCCGCAATCTCCGCAAATCTTCAAACAGCTGCTGATGGTAGCCGGTATGGAGCGTTATTTCCAAATCGCCCGCTGCTTCCGTGATGAGGACCTGCGTGCAGACCGTCAGCCGGAATTCACCCAGCTGGATATGGAAATGTCCTTCATGGAAGTTGACGAAATCCTGGAGCTGATGGAAGGCTTAATTCACCACATCTTCAAGGGTGCTCTGGGCAAGGATATCCAGATTCCTTTCCAACGTCTGACCTGGGACGATGCTATGGATCGTTTCGGCAGCGATAAACCGGACCTGCGCTTCGGCATGGAGCTGAAAAATGTCAGCGAAGCTGTTCAAGGCTGCACCTTCCAGGTATTCAACAATGTTATCGCTAACGGCGGTCAGGTAAAATGCATTAACGTAAAAGGATATGCAGATATTCCGCGTCGTCAGCTGGATGAGCTCGTTAAATTCTGCGGCATCTACGGTGCTAAGGGTATGGCTTGGCTGCAATTCCCGGCAGAAGGCGGCGTAAAATCCTCCATCGCTAAATTCTTCAGCGATGAAAACATCGAAGCAATCAAAAAAGCTGCTGAAGTTGAAGCAGGTGACCTGCTGCTCTTCGTTGCCGATAAACCGTCTGTAGTTGCTGCTTCTCTGGGCGCACTGCGTATCGAAATGGCTAAACGCCGTGGTCTGATTGATCCGGATAAGCTGGCCTTCACCTGGGTAGTTGACTTCCCGATGTTCGAGTACAATGAGGAAGAAAAACGTTATGTTGCAATGCACCATCCGTTCACCGCTCCGCGTGACGAGGACCTGCCGCTGCTGCTGACCAACCCCGGCAAGGTATATGCTAAGGCTTATGATATGGTTCTGAACGGCACCGAAATCGGCGGCGGTTCCATCCGTATCCATCGCCGCGACGTACAGAAGAAGGTATTCGAAGCTATCGGCCTGTCCGATGAGGAAGCACAAGAGAAGTTTGGCTTCATGATGAACGCATTCGAATACGGTGCTCCGCCACACGGTGGTCTGGCATTCGGTCTTGACCGTCTGATCATGATTATGGCTCAGCGCGATTCTATCCGCGACGTAATTGCTTTCCCGAAAACTCAGAGCGCATCCGACCTGATGACTCAGGCTCCTAACGATGTTGATGAAAAACAGCTGCGTGAGCTGCACATCAAGACCAGCCTGCTGATGAAGAAGGACAAAGAAGACAAATAAGCACTTTAGCCTGCTTCTGTCAAGTGGATAAAGCGAAATAAATATTCAAAAATTTTTAATGGAAGCGTTGAAAAACGCTTCCATTTTTGGTATTATATGTATGTCGATAGAAGTTAAAGACAATTGAAGAATAGTTGTTAATTATACCCCTGCGATGTTCGTTACATTGCTCCAAAGGTTTTGAGCCAACACTCTAACCTAGGGAGCCTGATACTCCTTCTTTCAAAAACATGCCTCCTTTGAGTGGACGTTTGCGATTGGTAGGGAAGGCACCCACCTGCACATGCAGGTTCAAAACACGGAGCTGGACGGCATTGTGGGGATTAATTTTTTTATGAGATAATTTTCGTCACAGAAAGATACAGGTAAAGAGCGATGGAAAATCTATTCGGTAATTTATTTGAAACTGAAAAGCGACAGACGAAGCCTTTGGCTGACCGCATGCGTCCAGAACGCCTCAGCGATTTTGTGGGGCAGGAGAGCGCCGTGGGCGCAGGCAGTCCGCTGCGCCGTATGATTGAGCGTGATGTACTGCAGTCCGTACTATTTTACGGACCTCCTGGAACCGGCAAAACAACACTGGCGAAGGTCATCGCGCATGTCACCGGCGAAAAGTTTGAGGCCATTAACGCCGTTTCCAGCGGTGTGCCCGAGCTGCGCAAGCTCATCGCCAAGGCGCAGGAGGACAGGCGTAGCGGACGCGGCCGTACTATCGTGTTTATCGACGAGATTCATCGCTTCAACAAGGCGCAGCAGGATGTACTGCTTCCTTACGTGGAAAACGGCACGATAGTGCTCATCGGTGCTACTACCGAAAACCCTTTCTTCGAAATCAATTCGCCGCTGCTTTCGCGCATGAAGGTGGTGCGCCTGGAAAAACTGCAGGCACCGCAGATTCAGCAGATTCTGGAGCGTGCGATTGCCGACCCGGAGCGTGGTTTTGGCAACAGCTTTAAGGCGGAGCCTGAGGCGCTGAGGATTATTGCCGATTTTGCGGCAGGTGATGCTCGCAGTGCGCTGAACATTCTGGAGCAGGCCGAGTTCATGCTGCCGGAGGAGGGCGAGCGTGTGCTGACGGTAGCAACGCTGCGCAGTGTTATCGGTACGGCGCTGCAGCGTTATGATAAGAAGGGCGACCAGCATTACGATATCATCAGCGCCTTTATCAAGAGCATGCGCGGCGGCGATGCGGATGCTGCGCTGCATTATCTGGCGCGCATGATTGAGGGTGGCGAGGACGTGCGCTTTGTGGCACGTCGCGTCGTTATCTGTGCGGCGGAAGATGTAGGCCTGGCTGACCCGCAGGCGCTGGTGGTAGCCAATGCTGCGGCGCAGGCTGCGGATTTTGTAGGCTGGCCTGAGGCGCAGATACCGTTGGCGGAGGCAGTATGCTATATTGCCAACGCACCCAAGAGCAACACAGCCTATATGGGCATTGCCAAGGCGCGTGCGGATGTGCGCAGCCGTAACTGCGGTAGTGTGCCCAAGCATTTGCGTGATGCGCATTATCCCGGTGCTGCCAAGCTGGGGCACGGCATAGATTACAAATATCCGCACAACTTCCCCGGAGGCTGGGTGGAGCAGCAGTACCTGCCGGATGAGCTGGTGGGAACGCGCTATTACATTCCCAGCGGTCACGGTCAGGACAAGGGGCGCAGATAAAAATAACACAATTAGAAATTTAAGCTATACAGCTAAAATTTGCAGAAATTATTTGTGTCGCAATCTAGCATTTTTTCTGTTAATAGTGTATACTATACCTATATTATAGACTATTGTATTAGACAGAAAGGGTGTGAAGATCATAGCTTTAAGCAACAGGCAGAAGCAAATTGCTGAAATTGTACGTCTGGACGGACCTATTACCGGCGAGCATATAGCCGAAAGGCTGAATGTAACCCGCGCTGCCTTACGCAGTGATCTGGCAATCCTTGTTATGGGCGGTATTCTTGATGCGAGACCGAAGGTTGGTTATTTTTATACCGGTAAAAATACTTTGGGTATGCTGATGGAAGAAATTTCTGCTATTACTGTGCAGGATCTGCAGTCGGTACCGGTAGCGATTAAACATGACAAGAGCGCCTACGAAGCAGTTGTTACCATGTTCCTTGAGGATGTCGGAACGGTGTTCGTGCTGGATGAGGAAGGCATGCTGAACGGCATTTTGTCGCGAAAGGATTTACTGAAGGCTGCTATCAATAATAATGATTTGCGTGATATTCCCGTGGTCATGGTAATGACGCCGATTTCCAAAATCATCGTAGCTACTCCGGATGAGCCTGCCGCTTCGGCAGCTCGCAGACTGATTGATAATGAAATCGACTGTCTGCCGGTAGTAAAAATCATTGATGAAAAGAAGCGCATGTATCAGGTTCTGGGACGTATCACAAAAACTAATTTTACTCGTCTGCTGGTAGATCTGGCTGAGGGTAAGGGGGGTAATTATCATAATAACGAAGCTTAATCCGGTTATTTATGCTGTATCTGACTCTATTGGTGAAACTGCGGAGTCCGTAGTTAAGGCAACAACCAGTCAGTTCGTAGAAGAAAAATTTGATGTTATCCGTGTTCCTTACGTAAAGGACAAGGAACAGATTGATAAAATTGTAGAAGAGGCTGCAACAAATCATGCGGTTATCTGCTATACAATCGTATCGCCGGAGCTGCGCGAGCATATGGCGGACAAGGCTATGAGCAGTGATGTTGAGGTAGTTGACGTTTTGGGACCGATGCTGAAATCCATCGAAAAGTCTACCGGTCTGCTGCCGAAGAATCAGGCCGGCCTGATTCACTCTCTGGACCACGAATACTTTAAGCGTGTTGAGGCTGTGGAATTTGCTGTTAAATACGATGACGGTAAAAATCCTCTGGGTCTGTTGAAGGCGGACGTTGTCATTATCGGCGTTTCCCGTACCTCCAAAACTCCGCTGAGTATGTATCTGGCGCATAAGCAGATTAAGGTTGCCAACGTGCCGCTGGTACCGGAGCTGGCTCCGCCCGAGGAGCTTTTCAAGGTGCCGCCGTATAAGATTATCGGCCTGTTGATTGACCCGTTCAAGCTGAACGAAATCCGCAGCGAGCGCCTGAAAACCATGGGCCTGTCCGATACTGCGACCTATGCCGATATGAAGCGTATCGATGACGAGCTGGCTTATGCTAAAGGCATTATGCGCCGTCTGCACTGCCAGATTATCAACGTTTCCAACCGCGCGATTGAAGAAACCGCCGGTATTATCATGGAGTATGTTCGTAAGAACAAGGAACGCCATCACGAAAACTAAATTAGTGTAGCTCTGAGCTGCTGTTGCAGTGAGTCAGAAAAATAAACGGCCATTGGCAGCAAAACGTCTGTCGGTGGCCGTTTTTGGATAAAGAGGGTTGAAGGAGGTTGCCTTAGTGCACAGATATGTTTTTCATATTCCCTGCGCTGTTTATGATAACGGTGCTTTGAAGCCTGCTCCGTGGCAGCAGGTGACAGACGATTTCGCCGAGGTGCTGTATAAGCATACGGACGGCTTTTTCGTGCAGGATGCCGTGGGCTATTATAAGGGACGCAGCTATGCGGAAAAGATGCTGGTGGCTTATACTGATGCCGATATAACAGATGATTTTGTGCGTATTGCCCGCATTTTGCAGCAGGAATGCTATGCCTACGAGCGTGACGGCGAGCTTTTTATCGCCAAGTGATGCCTGCGCTTTCAACGGATTACGTTTTTATGCAGCCTCGGTAAGAGGGAATAGCTGTTGCAGGCAGTAGCACAAAGCTTTGCAAATATGCTATAATAATATATTATGATTTAGATTTAGAGGTGCAAAAAACTATGGCACGCTTTGCTGTAAAGACATTAGAATTTGATAAAGTAAAAAATATGCTGGCCTCCAAGGCCGCAACCTTTTTAGGCAAGCAGGCAATAATTTCCCTGCAGATTGAAAGTGAATTCAGTAAGGTTAAGCGCCTGCAGGAGGAAACTGCGGAAGCGCTGCGCATTCTGGATGAAGGCAGACGTTTTCCCTTCGGCGGTGCTTTCAATATTACCGCTGACGTGAAGCGCGCGGAGCTTGGCAGCGTATTGGAGCCGGAGGAGCTGCAGCATATCCAGACAACGGTGCAGGCCTTTGCTTCGATGAAGGATTTTACTGCGGAAAATGTGGAAACTGCGCCTAATCTGGCTGAATACGGAGCGGAGCTGACGCAATTTAGTCGTCTGGAAAAGCAGATTGGCAGTGCGATTGATGAGTATGGCGAAATCAAGGACAACGCTTCGCCGAAGCTCGGCGGATTGCGTGCAGCGATTCAGATTGCCAAAAATCGCGTGAAGGAAAAGCTCGACAGCATCCTGCATGACCCCAATAACCAGAAGTACTTCATGGATAACATTGTGACGATGCGCGGCGACCGTTACGTTATCCCTGTAAAGCAGGAATATAAGATGAATTTCCCCGGTATTGTGCATGACCAGAGCGGTACGGGTGCAACGCTGTTTATCGAGCCGCTGGCTGTTGTCAACCTGAACAATGATATCAAGCGTTATGTTGCAGAGGAGCACGAGGAAATGGAGCGTATTCTGCGTCAGCTCACGCAGAACGTGGGCGCGGAGGCGAAGGCGTTGCTGGCTTCGTTGGAAATCTTTACTACGCTGGACGTTATCTGCGCCAGAGCTTTGCTGGCGCAGGAGCAGCATGCGGTACGCCCGATGCTGGTGCTGTCCGGCGGCGTAGAAATTGCGCAGGGACGTCATCCGCTGCTGCCGAAGGATACGGTAGTGCCTTTGAATGTACAGCTGGGCGATAAATTTACCATGCTGCTGATTACCGGCCCTAACACAGGTGGTAAAACGGTAGCGCTGAAGGCTGTAGGCCTCTTTGCGCTGATGGCGCAGATTGGTCTGTTTATCCCCGCAAGCAGTGCAAAAATGCCGGTGTTCCGCGCAGTTTATGCGGATATCGGCGATGAGCAGAGCATTGAGCAGAGCCTGTCAACCTTCTCTGCCCATATGACGAATTTAATCAGAATTTTAAACGAGGTCAAGGCAGGAGATTTGGTGCTGATTGACGAAATCTGTGCCGGTACGGACCCGAACGAGGGCGCTGCGCTAGCTATGGCGATGCTGGAGCACCTGCATGAGCAGGGCGTGCTGACGATGGTAACAACCCACTACAGTGAGCTGAAAACCTTTGCCTACGGTCACGAGGGCATGGAAAATGCCAGCGTGGAGTTTGACCCTGTATCACTGCGTCCTACCTATCGCTTGCTGATGGGCGTACCGGGAAGCAGTAATGCCTTCAACATCAGTCGCCGTCTGGGTTTGGCTGAGGATATTATCAAAAATGCCGGTGAGCTGCTGAACCAGGAGCATGTGCATATGGAAAATGTACTGCAGGAGTTGGACAGCGAACGTCGACGTTATGAAAGCGGCAGTAAGGAGATTGAGGACCTGCGCCGCGAAAGCGAGCAGCTGCGCAACGCGCTTGCTTATTCCAAGAGCGAGTTTGAGCGCCGTAAGAATGAAATGCTGCGCAAGGCGCGTGAGCAGGCGGATGAAATCTACCGCCGCAGCCGCCGTGAATCCGAAGCCGTACTGAAGGAGTTGCGCTCCATGAAGGCTGACTTCGATACGAAGCGCCTGGAGCAGGCGGCAGAGGAAGCGCGCAAGAAGCTCAACAAAACATTGAGCGAGGACGCACCGCTGCCGGAGGGCGCACCGTTATCTGCCAAGACGGCCAAGAAGGGCCTGAATGTCTTTGTTGTTTCCTTAGGGAAGAACGGTATTATCACCGATGTCAACGGCAACGATGTAACAGTGCAGGTTGGTATTCTGAAAATGACGGTGCCGGCAAAAAAATGCCTGCTGACCAAGGCACAGCCTGCGCATACCGATGCTGCGCCTAAAAAGCGTAAGGGCTTCAGCAAGAATGCTGCTGCCAATTACGCACACCAGATGTTCATTGCCAAATCAGGCAGTGCCAAACAGGAAATTGATTTGCGCGGGATGACGCTGGATGAAGCAATTCCCGTTGTAGATAAAGCTATTGATGATGCGCTGATTGCCGGTATCGGCCAGCTGCGCCTCATCCATGGCAAGGGAACCGGTGCCTTGCGCGCCGGCCTGACAGCATATCTGTCGACCAACCGCTTTGTCAAAAAGCTGGAAACGGCGGCGCTGGAGGCCGGTGGCAGCGGCGCTACGGTTATTGATTTGTAATTTTGAAAGGAGTATTTAACTATGACTATGAGTATTGCTGCAAAACACGCTAAGGGTAAATCTGCCCAAGATAAAATTTTCGGTGCTAACGCTGCTGCAGTGGCAGCTGCTGCCAAATACGGCAAGGATGCCGTTACCAACGCTACTATCGGCGCTATTTTGGACGAGGATGAAAAGCTCGTCTGCCTGCCGACTGTAGAAGAGGTTTTTCGCGGTCTTTCCACTAACGAAATGATTGCTTACGCACCTATCAGCGGTCTGCCTGAATATCTGGACTGCGTACTGACTGCTGCCTTCGGCAACTCCCGTCCGGAAGGCTACATTGCCGCAGTTGCAACCGCAGGCGGCACCGGTGCTATCCACCATGCTATCTGGAACTACACCGACAACGGTGATACCGTGCTCTGCTCCGACTGGTACTGGGGTGCTTACAAGGTGCTGTGCCAGGATATGGGCCGCAATTTCACCACCTATAAAATGCTGGACGAAAACAACAAATTCAACCTGCCTGCTTTAAAGGAAAAGGTTGACGAGCTGCTTGCTAAGCAGGATAACCTGCTGTATCTGCTGAACACTCCGGCGCACAATCCTACCGGCTACAGCCTGAGCGGCGAGGATATGGACGGCGTGCTGGCAATTCTGAAGGAAGCTGCCGTACCGGGCAAAAACATCGTTTTCTTCCTGGACGTTGCATACATTGATTATGCCGGCGAAAAAGAAGAAGTACGCAAAATCTTTAAAAAGCTTTCCGGCTTGCCTGCCAACATTCTCTGTATTGTAGGCTACAGCATGTCCAAAGGCTTCACTATGTACGGTCAGCGTACCGGCGCTATGATCGGCGTTTCCTCCGACAAGAGCGTTATTGACGAGTTCGCCGCTATCAACCAATACACCAGCCGTGCAACCTGGTCCAACATCAACCGTCCGGCTATGCGCACTCTGGCAACCATTTACAGCGATCCCGAGCTGCTGGCAAAGGTTTGCGCTGAGCGTGATTACTATTATCAGATGATTAAGGCACGTGCCGATCTGTTCGCTAAGGAAGCGGAAGAATGCGGTTTGCCGATGCTGCCGTATGTAGCAGGCTTCTTCCTGTCTATCCCCGCTAAAAACCCGGATGCAATCTGCGAAAAGCTGCATGAGGACAACATTTTTGCAGTTCCTCTGGCTGCAGGCGTGCGTATCGCTGTCTGCGCCGTACCTCTGAAGAAAATCAAGGGTATGGCTGTCAAGGTCAACGCTGCAATGCAAGCCGTTGGCGAATAAAATGCTTAAGCTGCAGTTGTCCAATGGACAAATTATCGAAGTAGAGGAGGGCAGCACTCTGCTGCCTTTAGCTCAAAGATTGAGCGATAAATATGCTTCTCCCATCGTTATGGGACTTTATAACGGTGAGGAATGTGACCTGCAGCGTCCGCTTACTGCCGACGGCACTGTTGATTTCGTGGAAGTCAACAATTCCGTAGGCATGCGTGTTTATGTGCGCACGCTGCTGTTTATGCTGATTGCGGCAACCAAAAAGCTTTATCCCGATGTACATCTGGAGGTGCGCAACTCTCTGGGAAGCGCACTCTACTGTAAGGATAACAGCGAGCGTAAGCTTACCGCTGAGGATATCCGCAGCATTGAAGAATATATGCACAAAATGGCAGAACGCAAAGAGTCTATTAAGCTGCTGCGTCTGCCTAAATCCGAGGCTATTGATATGGCCTGCGCCATCTGCAGCGATGATAACCTGGCGCTGCTGGCTCAGGTGCCGGATGACACCGTGCTGACGATTAACCTTCTGGAGGGCGTACCCGGTTATCTTTTCGGCCCCATGTGCCCGGATGCCGGTTATGTGCCTTGCTTTGAGCTGCTGCCGTATGCTGACGGCGTGATTATCAATTACCCTGACAACGGTAACTGGCAGGTGCTGCCGCCCTTTGTAGACCAGCCGCGCCTTAACGATGCCTATCAGGAGGCAGAAGAATGGTCGGCCATGATTCACTGCAATACTGTGGGCAAGCTCAATAAAATTATTGATTTAGGCTATGCCGAAAAGATTATTCAGGTAGCGGAAGCGCTGCATGAAAAGAAGCTGGCTAATATTGCCGATATTTTGGCAAGTCACCATGAGCTGAAGCTGGTGCTGATTGCAGGTCCGTCCTCCTCCGGCAAGACCTCTACGGCACAGCGTTTGAGCATTCAGATGGCAGTTAACGGCCTGCGTCCGATTGCCGTTTCTATGGATGACTATTATAAAAACCGTGTCGATTCGCCGCGTAAGGCTGACGGCAGCTATGACTTTGAATGTCTGGAGGCTATCGACCTGGAGCTGTTCAACGATCATCTGCAGCGTCTGCTGGCTGGTGAAAAGGTCAAAATGCCCAAGTACAATTTCCGCACCGGCTGCCGTGAATATCGCGGTAACGAGCTGCAGCTGCAGGAAAATTCCGTGCTGGTTATCGAAGGCATCCACGGCCTGAATGAGAAGCTGACACCGTCCGTACCGGCGGAACATAAAATAAAAATTTATGTCAGTGCGCTCACACCGATGTCCTTTGACGAGTATAACCGTATCCGTACTACCGATATGCGTCTGCTGCGCCGTATGGTGCGCGACAGCCAGTTCCGTTCGCATGATGCGGAAACTACGCTGAGAACCTGGTCCGACGTGCGTGATGGTGAAGAAAAATACATCTTCCCGTATCAGAGCAGTGCCGATATCATTTTCAACACCACGCTGATTTACGAATTAGCTGTGCTGAAAAAATATGCGGAGCCGCTGCTGCGTGCTGTACCGCAGTCCGCAGGCATGGCCTACACTACTGCGCACCGTCTGCTGAACATTTTAAGCTACGTTAAGCCGTTGGAGGATAATGTTATTCCTAATAACTCTATCCTGCGCGAATTTATCGGCGGCAGTGTGTTTAAGGACGCACTGTAATTGTAAAAAAATAATGTTGTCATAGACCTGCTGCCCAAGCCGTGGCAGCAGACAGACGCAAATAAAAAAGCTGTTGTACGTGTGCTTGCGTACAACAGCTTTTGTGTTATGTGGTAAAAATTATTTGCGGACCATTTTGTCGAAGCGCTCCAGCAGGCCTGCCTTGAAGCAAAGCACCAGGCCGCCGACAGCGCCGACTGCTGCCTGCAGAATCTGGTAGGGCAGCTTGATGTAAGCGTAGTGCGGTGTGCTGTAAATAAAAGCACGTCCCAGAGAATAGCCTACAACCATAATAACAGCGCCAAGAATTACGCCGAGAGCAGCGCCCTTGAAGCTGACCTTGCCGCCGCGGTGTGCCAAGAGGCAGATAACAACAGCCTGAATGCCGTGAGTAACCAGAGAAACGAACATCGGTGTCGGGTAGAAGAATAAATCGCCCAAGAAAGCACCCACGCCGCCAACGATGAAGGCTGCTTTAGGATCGTCCAGCAGAATTGCTGCCGTGCAGATGATAACATCATTGAGATATAAATGACCGCCCGGTACCGGCAGACCGAAGGAGCTCATCATAATATTGAGCGACATAAACAGTGCGGTGATACAGATTGCCAGGGTGGCATTGCTTTTTTGCGCTTTGTGTTCTATATGTTCCATATAAACATTCCCCTCTTTATAAGATGATAAAGACTATTATATCGCTGTTTGGTTATAATAATATTGCCAGAACAGAAAAATTATCTATGGTCAGATTAGCCGGGGAATTTCTTTCGCTAATTCTTCATAAAATTTTTGGTAGAATAAAGCAGGTATTTTTGGTATAATTATTGAATAGAGTATAGGAATAAGTAAAAAAATGGGAGGTCGCTATCGTGACAGAACTTAAGAAATTCAAACGTGTAGTTTTAAAGCTTAGTGGTGAAGCCCTGGCCGGTGAAAAAGGCTTTGGCATTGATCCGACAGTAGTATATGCTATGGCCAAGCAAATCAAGGCTGTAGTTGAGACAGGGGTAGAGGTTGCTATCGTTAACGGCGGCGGTAACTTCTGGCGCGGACTCAGCGGCAGCAACAAAGGCATGGACCGTGCTACTGCTGACTACATGGGAATGCTGGCAACCGTTATCAACTCTTTGGCGTTGCAGGATGCTTTGGAAAACTTAGAGGTTCCGACCCGTGTGCAGACCGCTATTGAAATGCGTCAGATTGCAGAACCCTACATTCGTCGCCGTGCTATCCGCCATATGGAAAAAGCAAGAGTCGTTATTTTTGCCGCAGGTACCGGTAACCCCTATTTCTCCACCGATACCACCGCTGCTCTGCGTGCTGCGGAAATCGAAGCAGATGCTATCCTGATGGCTAAAAAAGGCGTAGATGGTGTTTATGACAGCGACCCGGCAGTTAATCCGGATGCGAAGAAATTTGATGAGCTGCCTTACATCGAGGTTATCAAACGTCATCTCAGCGTAATGGATTCCACTGCAATCAGCCTGTGCATGGATAACAACATTCCTATTGTAGTATTTAATATTGATGAACCGGGTAACATTCTGCGTGCTGCTGCAGGCGAAAAAATTGGTACCCTGGTAGGAGGTAAGGAATAATGGCAACAGTTAATGAAATTATCAGCGGTATCGAGAGCAAGATGGAAAAATCCGTTGCTGCTCTGCGTGTGGATCTGGCAAGCCTGCGTGCTGGCCGTGCAACTCCCTCTCTGCTGGAGAAGGTTATGGTTGATTATTACGGTTCCCCGACACCTGTAACTCAGGTGGCAAGCGTAACCGTACCGGAACCGCGTATGATTGTTATTCAACCTTGGGAGAAAAACATTCTGAAGGATATCGAAAAAGCAATTATGAAATCCGACCTCGGTCTGAACCCGAACAGCGACGGTATCTGCATTCGTCTGAACCTGCCGCAGCTGACCGAAGAGCGTCGTAAGGACCTGGTTAAGGTTGTACATAAAAAAGCTGAGGAATACCGTGTTGTAGTCCGCAACCTGCGCCGTGATGCCAACGATGCTATCAAAAAGACCGAAAAGGCTAAGGAAATCACTGAGGACGAGGCTAAGAAGGGTACTGAAAAGGTACAGAAGCTGACAGATAAGGTTATGAAAGAAATCGACGCTGCAGCTGCTAACAAAGAAAAAGAAGTAATGGAAGTATAATGGAAATTCCACAGGTTTTGGCACTGCCTCTCAAGGAGGCTGCCCGTCGCCTGGAGGCCGCAGGCTGCAGCTATGAGGTGCAGTCTCTGCTGCCGCCGCGTGCAAGCGAGGCAGACTTTGAAGGTCGCGAGGTGCGCAGATATGTAGTAAGACAACAGCAGTTGTCTGCTAATAGATTAGCTCTTACCATTGTGTATAGATAAGGAAGGAGGTGCGACGAATGGCTCTGAAAATTGATAAGGATTCTTGCGTAGGCTGCGGTACTTGTGCTGCTACCTGCCCCGTTGGCGCTATTACTGAAGTTGACGGTAAATACGAAATCGGTGAAGACTGCGTAGAATGCGGCGCTTGCGCTGCTAGCTGCCCGGTTGGCGCTATTGAGTAATTCAAGACTGCAATGCAAAATCAGGAAGGCGGCCTCCCGCAAGAGGGAGGCACGCCTCTTCTTTAATCAGGGGAAAAGTAAAGAAAACTAAAAGCAAGTTACAAATTTTAGCGAAAGGCTTGATGCTTGTGTTTAGAGGCTTGTTTCAAACAAAAAATAAGACTAAGAATAATATCGTAATGCATACTGAGGATCTGGATATGCAGAATATTCCTCAGCATATTGCTATTATTATGGACGGTAACGGTCGCTGGGCTAAGGCTCAAGGCAAGGTGCGCACCTTTGGCCATCAGGCCGGAGCGGAAACACTGAAAACTATTGTCCGTGCAGCTGATAAGCTGGGAGTTAAGGTTATCAGTGCTTATGCATTTTCGACAGAAAACTGGAAGCGTCCGGTGACGGAAGTAAACTTCATCATGGAGCTTTTAAGCCGTTATCTGACCAATGAGATTGACGAATTTAACGAAAATAACGTACAGGTGCGTTTTATCGGCTCGCGTAAAGGTCTGCCAGAGATTGTGCAGCAGAAGATGGAGCACGCAATAGAGGCAACGAAAAACAACACCGGTATTATTTTGAATTTGGCTATAAACTACGGCGGACAAGCAGAAATCCTGCATGCTGTGCGTACTATTGCGGCGGAAGCTGCCAACGGTACTCTGGCCGTAGACGATATAGATAATAATGTAATTGAAAACCATTTGTATACCAAGGGCCTGCCTGCGCCGGATCTGCTTATCCGTCCGGGTGGTGATTTGCGTATCAGCAACTTTTTGCTCTGGCAGATTGCTTATGCGGAAATCTGGACGACCAAGGTGTTCTGGCCGGAGTTTACACCGGATCATCTGGTGGAGGCGATTTTGGCTTATCAGGGGCGCGAGCGCCGTTTCGGCGGCCTAATCAGCCGGTAAGACACCATATACGTCGTCAGTTCTCCTAGCAGTACGAGTATGTACGGCGTCGTCGCCCTTCCTCGTCTCCGGCATCTTCCCGGCTGCCTAGAGAAAGGTGAAAATAGGTAAGACGCCATATACTTCGTCAGGGCTCCAATTAATTTTATAATTCAAAGAAGGATGTATTTTAACTATGTTAACACGTATTATTACCGGTGTAATCGGTATTATTGCGGCAGTCGGCATTATCACCAAGGGTGGTATGCTTTTTAATGCTGCTGTTGCTGTTTTGGCTGCTGTGGCCTGGTACGAATACCACAAGATGGTGGAGAACAAGGGCTGTCATGCCTACACGCTGACCGGTGGCGTGGGCGCACTGCTGATGGTGCTGGTTGCCGGCGCAGGCTATTATTTTGAGCTGGAGGGCGTTTATACGTTGGCATTTATTGTGATGCTCACAGCGCTGTTCTTCATTTTCAGTACGATTGAGGGCCTGTGGCTGCATTGCAACAGAGGCGAGCAGCATTGGGCAGAAAACAGTGCGCTTACTGCCTGGGGCATGCTGTACTGCGGTCTTTTGTTTGCGCACATTATTTTGCTGCGCACCTTTGACGGCGGTCCGCATATCGATTTGGGCTTCCGTGTATTTGAGTACGGCGAAATCTGCCTGTGGATTGTGCTTTTGGGCACCTGGGCAAGCGATACCTTTGCTTATTTCTTCGGTCGTGCCTTCGGTAAGACACCGTTCTGCAGCGTCAGCCCGAAGAAATCCTTTGAGGGCGCTGTTTGCGGCTTTGTAGGCTGCTTTGTGACCGTACTGTTTTTATGTATTATCTGCTTGGGCATTGCCCTGTGGCATGCTGTGGCAGTGGCGCTGGCGGTGGCAATTTTTGCTCCGGTCGGCGATTTGATCGAATCTATTGTCAAACGCAGCTTTGATATTAAGGATTCCGGTAAGATTTTCCCCGGTCACGGCGGTGTGCTGGACCGTTTCGACAGCCTGCTGTTTACGGCACCGGTTGTGTATTACCTGCTGATGATTATCAGCGCTTTATCTATGTTTCAAGAATAGAGGATAGCAAATGAAGAATATTTCTATTTTGGGCAGTACAGGCTCTATCGGTCGTCAGACCTTGGAGGTGGCTGCTGCCAATCCTGAAAAGCTGAAGGTACGCGCGTTGGCTGCGCATAAAAGCGATGAGCTTTTAGAGCAGCAGATTAAGCAGTTTGAGCCTGATATTGCCGTTTTGACGGATAAGGACGCTGCTAAGCGCTTGGCTGACCGCTATCACGGCAAGACGGAAATCTTAGCCGGGGAGGAAGGCCTTCTGACTGCCGCTACCTACGAGGGAGCGGATACGGTGCTTGGTTCTATGGTAGGCTATGCCGGCCTGCGCCCGACGTTGGCTGCTATTGCCTGCGGCAAGAACATTGCGCTGGCGAATAAGGAAACACTTGTTGCTGCCGGCAGCATTGTAATGGAGGCTGTGCGTAAGCATGGTGTAAGCCTGACTCCTGTGGATAGTGAGCACAGCGCTATTTTCCAATCTCTGCGCGGCGGTACGCAAAAGGAAGTCAAGCGTCTGATTATTACGGCGAGCGGCGGTCCCTTCCGCGGCAAAAAACGCAGTGAGCTGAAAAATGTAACTTTGGCGCAATGCCTCAATCACCCAAATTGGAGCATGGGGCAGAAGGTAACGCTTGATTCCTCTACACTGGCCAACAAGGGCCTGGAGGTTATGGAGGCGCATTGGCTGTTTGATATGCCTTATGATAAAATTGCGGTCGTTGTGCATCCGCAGAGCATTGTACACAGCTTGGTAGAATTTTGCGACGGCAGTGTGATTGCTCAACTGGGTGTGCCTGATATGCGTTTGCCGATTCAGTTCGCTTTGAGCTGGCCGGAGCGCTATAATTACAGCTTTGAACAGCTTGATCTTGTTGCTGCGGGTAACCTTACTTTTGAAGCACCTGATTTAGAAGCATTTCCTTCCTTGAAGATTGCTATTGACTGCGGTAAGGCCGGCGGCACTCTGCCATGTGCCTTTAATGCTGCCAACGAGGAGGCTGTATATGCCTTTTTGGCAGGCAAAATTAAATATCTGGATATCCCTTATATCACTGCTACGGTTACAGCGCAGCATAACAATGTTCTGCGTCCGCAGCTGGAGGATATTGAAGCAACGGATGCCTGGGCGCGTGCTGCTGCCAAAGGGGTTATTGCTAAATTATAGACTGAAGGCCGGCAAAGCTTGCCGACTATCGTAAGGAGGTAAAATGCTAACAATATTAGCCGCTGTTTTTGTTTTTGGTGTGCTGGTTACGGTACACGAATTCGGTCATTTTATTACGGCGAAGCTCACAGGTATGCGTGTTGATGAATTTGCCATCGGCTTTGGTCCTAAGCTGTATCAGCAAAAGGACGGCGATACTCTGTACAGCCTGCGGGCTATTCCGTTGGGTGGCTATAATAAAATCGCAGGCATGGATCCTGACGATCCGCCTGAACCGGGAACCTTTAAATCTAAGCCGATACCGTCCAGAATGCTGGTTATTCTGGCAGGTGCGCTGATGAATTTCCTGTTGCCTATTATTCTTTTCAGCGGTATTTTTATGCTGGAGGGCAGACAGGAGCTGGTGAATGAGCCAATCCTGGGCACTGTTGTAGACGGCATGGCTGCGGAAAGAGCAGGCCTGCGTAACGGCGACCGCATTCTGACGATTAACAATAAGCCTGTCGCTACCTGGACGGAGGTTGTTACCAATTTGCGTGCGAGCGGAACTAATCCGGTAACGCTGACTGCAGAAAGTAAGGGTGCTGTAAAAAGCTACACCATGACTCCCGTGTATGACAGAGAGGCAGGCCGTCCCTTAATCGGCATCAGCCCTAAGTTCAACAAGGTCAGCCTTGGCTTTTTCGGCTCGATTAAAGAAGGCTGCGTCTATACAAAAAATATTATCGTTTCTATGCTGAACGGCCTGTACAAGATTGTTTCCGGTAAGGCTCCGGCTGAGGTGGCCGGTCCTATCGGTGTGGCGCAGATGGCCGGTCAGGTGGCGGAAAAGGGCATGCTGCCGTTGATTACCTTTGTTGCCTTTTTGAGCATCAATCTGGGCGTTATCAACCTGCTGCCGCTGCCGGCTCTGGACGGCGGACATTTTGTACTGCTGCTTTTGGAAGGCCTGCGCGGTAAACCGCTCGGCAGCAAGGCTATGACTAACATCCAGATGGTTGGTATTGCGCTGATTTTAGCGCTGACAGTATTTTCCACCTTTAAAGATATAACACGTTAAGAGGTGAACGAAAGTGATAGAACGTAGAAAAACCCGCCAGCTGCACGTAGGCAGCGTGGCTGTGGGCGGCGATGCTCCGATTGCCGTTCAGTCTATGACTAACACACATACAGACGATGCTGCTGCAACCTTGGAGCAGATTCAGCGTCTGGCAGATGCAGGCTGCGATATTATCCGCTGTGCCGTGCCTGATATGGCAGCGGCGGAGGGCCTGAAAACTATTTGTAAGGAAAGTCCGGTTCCTGTCATTGCCGATATTCATTTTGATTATAAGCTGGCTCTGGCAGCGATTGAAGCAGGTGTTGACGGCCTGCGCTTAAACCCCGGCAATATCGGCGGTGAAGAAAAGGTGCGCGCTGTGGTTGAAGCAGCGAAGGAACGCAATATTCCTATCCGCATCGGTGTCAACGCCGGCTCTCTGCCGAAGGATTTGCTGGAAAAATACGGCCATCCCACTGCGGAGGCTCTTGTGGAGGCGGCTTGGCGCCACGTGCGCATTCTCGAAGCGATGGATTACCGTAACATTAAGATTTCACTCAAAGCGCATGATGTGCCGCTGACACTGGAGGCTTATCGTCTGATGGCAGCGCAGTGTGATTATCCGCTGCATGTCGGCATTACGGAGGCAGGCACTGTCAACAGCGGTATTATCAAATCCGCAGTAGGCATCGGTACGCTGCTTGCCGAAGGCATCGGCGATACTATTCGCGTTTCGCTGACCGGTGACCCGGTGAACGAGGTGCGTGTAGCGTATGACATTCTGAAATCCCTTGGCCTGCGTGAGCACGGACCGACCTTAATCAGCTGTCCGACCTGCGGACGCACCCGCATCAGTCTGGAAAAGCTGGCGCTGGAGGTTGAACGCCGTCTGGCGGATGTTGAAGAACCCATTACGGTTGCCGTTATGGGCTGTGTGGTCAACGGACCCGGTGAAGCACGTGAGGCTGACGTCGGTATTGCCGGCGGCATCGGCGAGGGACTGGTATTCCGCAAGGGCGAAATCCTGCGCAAGGTTCCCGAAGATCAGCTTGTAAGCGAGCTTTTTGCTGAAATAGATAAAATTTTACTTGAGAGGAAGGTATCCCGTTAATGAAAGTTTCTAAAATGTATGCACCCACTCTGCGTGAGGTTCCGTCCGAGGCTGAAATCCCGAGCCATCAGCTGCTGCTGCGTGCCGGTTTTATGCGTAAATCCACCAATGGCATGTACACCTATCTGCCACTGGCTTGGCGTGTTATTAAAAAAATCGAAAATATTATCCGTGAAGAGATGGACCATGCAGGCTGCCAGGAAATCATGATGCCGATTATGCAGCCGGCAGAAATCTGGAAGGAAAGCGGCCGTTGGGACGCTTACGGTGCAGAAATGGTACGCTTGAAGGACCGTCACGGCCACGAATACTGCCTTGGTCCTACCCACGAGGAAATGGTTACTACTCTGGTTAAGAACGATGTGCGTTCCTACCGCCAGCTGCCGCTGAACCTGTACCAGATTCAGGACAAATTCCGTGACGAACGCCGTCCGCGCTTCGGCCTGATGCGCAGCCGTGACTTCATTATGAAGGATGGCTATTCCTTCGACCGTGATGAAGCAGGTCTGGACGTTTCCTATAAGGCTATGTATGATGCTTATGACAAAATCTTTACCCGCTGCGGTCTTAACTTCCGTCCGGTAGAAGCAGACAGCGGTGCTATCGGCGGTACCGGTAGCCATGAGTTCATGGTGCTGGCAGACAGCGGTGAAGCAGAAATTACCTACTGCACCAAATGCGATTACGCTGCCGATATCGAAAAGGCAGAGCTGTATCCGATAAAGGCTCCGGCAGAAGAAATGCAGGAGCTGAGCGAGGTTGAAACTCCGAACTGCAAGACTATTGCCGACGTTTGCGCTTTCCTCAACGCTCCGATTGAAAAATCCGTAAAAGCTGTTGCATACCAATGCGAAAAAGGCCTGGTACTGTGCTTCGTTCGCGGTGACCACGAGGTTAACGAAACCAAAGTACAAAACACCGTAGGCGCAGTTGAGCTGGAAATGGCTGAGGCAGAGCTGTTGGCTAAGGCTGGCACTGTCGGTGGTTATATGGGCCCTGTAGGCCTTGATCCCGAAAAGGTTATTATCGTTTGCGATGCAACCGTTATGAATATGCACAATGTTTGCTGTGGTGCTAACCATGAAGGCTTCCACTACATCAACGCTAATCCGGGCCGTGACTTCACTCCGACCTACGTTGCCGATATCCGTCTGATGGCTGAAGGCGATCCCTGCCCGCACTGCGGCGCTCCGATTGCTAAGGCTCGCGGTATCGAAGCAGGCCAGGTATTCAAGCTGCACACCAAATACAGCGCAGCTATGAAATGTACCTATCTGGATGAAAACGGCAAAGAGCAGCCGATGGTAATGGGCTGCTACGGTATCGGCGTTGGCCGTACTATGGCTGCCTGCGTTGAACAGAGCCATGATGCCGACGGCATGATCTGGCCTGTTGCTATTGCTCCGTATGAAGTACTTGTTGTACCTGTAAACGTAAAGGACGAAGCATCCTTTGCTAAGGCTGAGAAAATTTACAACGAGCTGCACAAAGCAGGCGTTGAGGTTGTTATCGACGACCGCAAGGAGCGTCCGGGCGTAAAATTCAAGGACGCAGATTTGATCGGCTATCCGCTGCGCGTAGTTGTAGGTCCTAAGACTCTGCAGACCGGCGAGCTGGAAGTAAAAGTTCGTAAGACCGGCGAAGTAAGCATGCTGCCGCTGGACGGTGATTATATCACTGCTATCAAGGAGATGCTGCAAAAGCTGTAAAAATAACTCAGTTCCCGTGTCTGCGCCCGGCGCAGGCAGAGGGAACAGAAGCTGTGAGGTGATACTGGCATGGATTTAATTAATACTTCTTTTTTGCATAACAAAGAGGTTGTTATGGTTATCAGGCTGGTTGTTGCTGCAATTCTCGGCGGTATTGTCGGTATAGAAAGAGGCAGTGGTGACCGTCCTGCCGGTTTCCGTACACATATTCTTGTGTGCGTGGGCTCGGCGCTGTTTATGCTCGTTTCGCTTTACGGCTTTGATGATGTCTATCCTCAGACTGCCAAGCTGGAGGAGGATATCGGCCAACGCCGTGACTCGGCGCGTATTGCAGCCCAGGTTGTCAGCGGCATAGGCTTTCTCGGCGCAGGCACCATTCTGCACGAGGGTTTAACTATTCGCGGTCTGACAACTGCTGCCAGTCTGTGGATGGTTTCCGCAATCGGCCTTGCTGCCGGCAGCGGTATGTACTTCCTCAGCAGCGTGGCAACCATTATCACCATGATAACTCTGGTTACATTCCATACCTGGGAAAAGCGCTTTGCTGCCAACAGCCGCAGTGACCGCCAGTTTATCCGCATCATTACTACAAACCGTTCCGGTGCTATCACCGATGTTACCGGTTATCTGTCGCTCAACGGCGTGCAGGTAAAATCACTGAACGTAAAGCGTGATAAGGAAAAGAATCGTCTGGTGTTGGAGGTCTTTCTGAAGCTCGGCAAGACTGCGCCCGATGGCGGAGATTTGGTTAGAGGGTTGCAGGGGATTGAGGGTGTTGTTGGTGTCGAAAACATGAGATAACCTATAGCACGCCATCTGCGTTGTTGCGTCGCCTCGACGTACTAAAAGTACGCCGTCGGCATCCGCGCCTAGCATCTGACGCACTCTAGCTTATCTCAGAAAAATAGAAGATAGCACACCATCTGCGTTGTTGCGTTGCCTCAACGTACATCATAATCCAACAACTTCTCCCGTCATTATTAGGAAAGGATTTAATGTGAATAAAAAATATTGCCTGATTCCTGATGAAGAAAAATTTTATAGTTTTTTAGCTTCGCTGACCTTTTCCCCGGTGGAACTGATGCAGCTTAAGCTGATGCATATCAATCAGATTTGTGTAGACGAGTCTGCCTGTCAGTGGGAGGTGCACTTTAGCTGTGCCGCCCATCTTACCGGCGGCCTGCTGCAGAAGGCGGCGCAGCAGCTTGCAGCCGCTTTTTCTTTGCAAAGCGTAGATATGATTTGCGACGGCGATGGCTCCAAATGCCAGGTGATGCAGCGTGAGCCGCAGGCAGAGGTAGAGATTACCGACTGCACCGGCGATCCGCTGCCGGAGGAAATTCCTTTACCGCCGGAGCCGCCTGATATTGAAATCGGCGAAACTCTGCCGCCGGAGCCTCCTTGTGAAGTGTCCTACAACAATCCGGAGGAGGACCCCGAGTATCTGCAGGCCATGGCAGCCTTATACGGTGAAAAGAAGGCTGACGGCCAGCTGTGGGGCAAAAAAATTAAGGGTACGCCACGTAAGCTGGATACCGTGACAGAGGAAGAGCGCAACGTTGTTATCGAAGGCACCTTTGTCAAAAGTCTGGATAAGGACGGTGCGCTGCAGACCTTTATTGATAAGGAAACGCGCGTGGGTTCTATTGTGCTTACCTTTAACGTTAGTGATGATACCGGCGGTATTTTCGTTAAGCTGCGTTTTGACAAGCGTGACGGCGGCGATCCTCGCAAGGAATGCAACGAGTTCAAAAATCTGCTGAAGCCCGGTATGCGCCTGCGTCTGCAGGGTGATGTTGCGCCAGACCGCTTTGCCTTTGACGAGATGTGCATGGTGCCTCGCGGCATTATGAAGCTCGATGCTAAGGAGGAGCGCATGGATAATGCCGAGGTCAAGAGGGTTGAGCTGCATTGCCATACGAAGATGAGTAAGCTTGATGGCCTGACGCCGATGGAGGGCCTCGTCAAGCAGGCAATCCGTTGGGGCCACAAGGCTTTGGCGATTACCGACCATGGCGTAGTGCAGGCCTTTCCGTTCTGCTTTGATGCGGCGGAGGGCAGTGACCTGAAGCTGATTTTCGGCATGGAGGGTTATCTTATCAGCGACCGCCAGACGAAGGACGATGCCGTTGATACGGAAAATCCCGATGCTGCGACTAAGGGTAAGAGTAAAATCAGCAGTCACCATATTATTATTCTGGCGAAGAATGAAATCGGTCTGCGTAACCTGTACCAGCTCGTTACTATCAGCCATCTGCGTTATCTGAATAAGCGTCCGCTGCTGCCGCGCGCTGTTATCGAGGAGCATCGTGAAGGTCTGGTTCTCGGCTCGGCCTGCGAGGCGGGCGAGCTGTATCGCGCGGTGCGCTTAGGTGCGAGCGATGAGGAGCTGGAGGAAATAGCCGGCTTTTATGATTATCTGGAAATTCAGCCTACGGGCAATAACCAGTTTTTGGTGCGCGAAAATTACTGCACGGAGGAGGATTTGCGGGAGCATAACCGCAAAATCTATGAGCTGGGCAAACGCTTGGGCAAGCTGACTGTAGCAACCTGCGACGTGCATTTCCTCAATCCTGAGGATGCACAGCTGCGTGCGATTCTGCAGGCCGGTCAGGGTTATAAGGATGCGGATTTGCAGCCGCCGCTGTATCTGCATACTACAGAGGAGATGCTTGAGGAGTTCTCTTATCTGGGAGAGGAAGCAGCCTACGAGGTTGTTGTTACCAATACCAATAAGATTGCGGATATGATTGAACGCATTAAGCCTGTTCCCGACCGCGATCAGTTGTATTCGCCTTCTATTCCCGGTGCGGAGGATGCCGTGCGTGATTTGTCCTATGCCAAAGCGCATGAATGGTACGGCGAAAAGCTGCCGCAGATTGTTGAGGACCGCTTGAAGATGGAACTGGACGCTATTATCGGCCACGGCTTCTCTGTATTGTATTACATTGCGCATAAGCTGGTTAAGCATTCTATCGACCGCGGTTACTTGGTAGGCTCGCGTGGCAGCGTAGGCTCGTCCTTTGTTGCTACGATGTTGGATATTACCGAGGTTAATGCGCTGAAGCCGCATTACCGCTGTCCGAATTGCCGTCACAGCGAATTTTTTATGAACAATGAGGTAGACAGCGGCTTTGACCTGCCGCCGAAGGATTGTCCCGAATGCGGTACGAGGATGCTGCGCGACGGTCACAATATCCCGTTCGCGGTTTTCCTGGGCTTCCACGGTGATAAGGTTCCTGATATTGATTTGAACTTCTCCGGCGGTATCGATCCCGATGATCCGTCCGCTATGTCCGACCAGAGCGTAGCGCACAAGTACACCGAGGAGCTTTTCGGCCGCGATAACGTTTGCCGCGCCGGTACGATTGCTACTATCGCCAATAAAACAGCGATAGGCTTTATCAGAAAATATTACGAGAGCAAGAATCTGCATGTGCATCCGGCGCATGTGGCTGCGCTGGTTGAAGGCTTTGCCGGCATCAAGCGCACTACAGGCCAGCATCCCGGCGGCATCATGGTTGTGCCGCGTAATATGGATATCCATTATATTACGCCGATGAACCGTCCTGCCGATGATAAGGATGGCACTACGATTACTACTCACTACGATTATCACAGCATCAATGATCGTCTGGTTAAGCTGGATATTCTGGGCCACGATGATCCGATGGTTCTGAAGATGCTGGAAAAATATCTGCAGGAGGACGTAGATCCTAACTTTGATCCCAAGAAGATTCCTGTGGGCGATGAAGAAACGATGCGTATCTTCCAGGATACAACCTCCCTCGGCGTTACGCCGGAGCAGATTGACAGTGCCGTAGGCACCTTCGGTATCCCAGAATGCGGTACGAAGTTTGTGCGTCAGATGATCAGTGACGTACAGCCGAAAAAATTCAGTGAGGTTGTGCGTGTATCCGGTTATTCGCATGGTACGGACGTATGGCTGAACAATGCGCAGGATTTGATTAAGGAAGGCAAGCCTGTTGCCGAAACTATTTCTACACGTGACGACGTTATGACGCACTTGATTTCCAAGGGCGTGGAACCCAGTCTGGCGTTTAAGACGATGGAGCACGTGCGTAAGGGCAAGGCGGCGAAAAAAGGTCTGGAGCCGAAGATGCTCGAGGCTATGCGCGCAGTAAATATTCCCGAATGGTATATCAAGTCCTGCGAAAAGGTACAGTATCTGTTCCCAAAGGCGCACGCCGTTGCGTACGTTCTTATGGCCTACCGTATTGCCTATTGCAAGGTGCATTATCCGAAAGAGTTTTATGCGGCGTACTTTACGGTACGTGCCAAGGATTTTGACTACACCCATGTTTCCAAGGGCAAGAGCTATGTAAAGAATTTTATCAAGAATGTTTACCAGCAGGGCTTCAAGGCTTCGCCTCTGGATAAAACGACTGTCACCTATCTGGAGCTGGTAAATGAGATGCTGGAGCGCGGTCTGAGCTTTGATAAGATGGATTTATATAAGTCGGACCCGATTAAATTCCTGGTTACGGAAAACGGCCTGCGTCCGCCTTTGGCTGCCTTGGGCGGTGTAGGTGAAAACGCTGCCAAGAGCATTGCTGCGGCGAGGGACATCAACCGGCCGTTTATCTCTCAGGAGGATTTGCGCCAGCGTTCCGGTGTCAACAAGAGTGTCATCGAAAAGCTGGCAGACATGGGCGTTTTGGGCGATTTGCCGGAAAATAACCAGATTGATTTGTTTGCCTGAGATAGGAGATACATATGCAAAAAATAATTTTGGCCTATAATTTTACGCCTGAGCGTCTGCAGGCGCTGAAGCTGATTTGCATGATGCTGCGCACACAGCTGCGCGCCGTGACGCGTGAGGAGCTGCTGCAGCCTGTAGGCTATCTGGCAGGCTTGCCCGAGGTGGCGTCTGTCAGTGAGGCTTACAGCGGTGACGAGGGGCAGGAGGAAATGCTGCTCATGTGCGGCTTCAGCCGTCAGGATCTGGACAGATTGCTGGCTGCCATTAAAAAGGGCAAGCTGCGTCAGGTGGCGCTGAAGGCGATGCTGACACCCACCAACTGCACCTGGAGCGGCCTGCAGCTTTTGCAGGAGCTTAGCCAGGAGCATGCTTATATGCACGGTAAAAATGCAGGCAAATAAGCAAAATTGCCGCTGCCGGTAGTTTTACTGGCGTTAAAGCGCTTTCTCTGATATAATTAGGCATGATAAACTTTAGCTACATTTAGGAGGATAATAATAATGGCAAAAGATAGTTCCTTTGACGTTGTTTCCCAAGTTGATATGCAGGAAATGGATAACGCTGTCAACCAGGTTAAGAAAGAGATTGACCAACGTTATGATTTTCGCGGCAGCAATGCTTCCATCGAGCTCGGTGAGAAGGAAGTAAAAATTGCAGCTGAGGACGAGTACAAGCTGGGCGCAATTTTAGATATGCTACGCCAAAAAATGGCTAAACGCGGTATTCCTCTGCGTTGCCTGGTTCCGGGCAAGATTGAGCCCGCTGCCAAAGGCACCGTTCGCCAATCTCTGGAAATCCAACAGGGTATTTCCAAAGAGAACGGCAAAAAAATCGTGGCAGCTATCAAAGCTTCCAAGCTGAAGGTAACTGCTCAGATTCAGGATGACCAGGTACGTGTTGCCGGTGCGAAAAAGGATGACCTGCAGGCTGTTATCCAACTGCTTAAGGCCGGAGATTTCGGCGTTGATCTGCAATTCATCAACATGCGCTAAGCATTCGTCCACGGTTTGGAAAAGAGTGGAGCAAAATGACAGAACACAAAGACTTTGACAAAAAGAAAATCAATGACGGCGAGCTGCAGAAGTATTCCGGAAGCTACAGCGAGGAAGGCCTGCTGCATAAAATCAGCCGCTACGGTGCTCACATCGGCATCGAGCTGCTGTACAAGGTCGTGCAGCTGTGGTGCGTACTGCAGAAGCCGGAGGTTCCTGCGAAGGAAAAGGCGTTGATTATGGGAGCTTTGGGGTATTTAATCGCTCCCCTGGATTTTGTGCCGGATATGACGCCGGTGCTGGGATACAGTGATGATCTGGTGGCAATTACCTTTGCGCTGCTGAAGGTGCAGGGGTATATTGATGAAGAGGTTGATGCCAGAGCCAAGGAGCTGTTGGCGAAGGTTTTTGATAAGGATGTCGTTGCGAAGCTGTAATTACAAGCAAGAAGGCACATTGCCTTACTCACATTTATGAGTAAAGAGTAATGTGCCTTTTGTTTTCAAACTATGCTTTTTGCTTAATATTAAATTGCTGTTGCTATCTATCTGTTAAATTAACCAGAAAAACACAGCTTTTTTACTCAAAATGTGCTACAATATATTTACGAAAAACGAAGGGAGTGTTTCGTATGTCTGAAGTATCTCAAGAAACTATGATGTTCAAACGTGAGCCGGAAAAGCTGAACGTTGCCGAAACTATAAAAGAAGTATATGCTGCCCTGGAAAAGAAGGGCTATAATCCTGTGGACCAGCTGGCAGGCTATCTGCTGAGCGGTGACCCCACTTATATCACCAGCTTTGAGGATGCACGCACCAAGCTGCGCCGTCACGAGCGCTATGAGCTGATTGAAGAGCTGGTAAAGAATTATCTGCAGCAGATTAACAAGTAAAAGGAGAAATTGACTTAATGCGTAAAATGTCCCTTGATGTAGGAACAAGAACTATCGGTATCGCTGTGAGCGATTTGCTGGGCATGATTGCCAACGGCGTGGAAACTATTCATCGTACTACCGAAGAACGCGACTATGCCCGCATTGCCGAGCTGATTGCCGAGCATGAGGTAGATACATTGGTTGTAGGCTATCCCAAAAACATGAACGGCACTATCGGTGAACGCGCGCAGGCCTGTGAAGCAATGGCTGAAAAGTTACGCACCATGTTCCCGAAGGTGCAGGTTGTGCTTTGGGATGAACGTCTGAGCACAGTGGCTGCCGAAAAGGTGCTGGTTGATGCGGATTTACGCCGCAAAAAGCGTAAGAAGGTTATTGATATGATGGCGGCAGTTGTTATTCTGCAAAATTATCTGGACAGCAAGAGCTTTAAAATTTGACAGATTAGCGTCCCTATTATACAATATGTTTAGATTAAAATTGAGCTTTTTATTTATTGAGCTATGACGAAAGAGGTGCCTTTATGGAAAAAGACATTAGAGATGAAGAATTAGCAGCTATGCAAGCTGAAGGTGAAGAAGAAGTTATCTGCGTTGTTCTGACTGACGAGCAAGGCAACGAGCACGAGTTCTATCAGGACATGGTTATCACTGTTGATGATAAACAATTCGCAGTACTGGTTCCGATGGAAGACTGCTGCTGCGAGGATGACGACTGCGATTGCCACGAGCATGATGAAGAAGAAGATACCTGCGTTATCGCACGCATGGACTTTGACGAAAACGGCGAAGCTGTTTACACCGCTCCGACTGACGAAGAATATGAAGCAGTTGCTGCTAAGTATGACGAAATGTTTGAGGACGAGGAGTAATTCACAGTCAGCAATTTTACCGGACTTCGGTCCGGTATTTTTATGCGATGTGACGATGTTTTCTGATGGATATAGAAAAGCTTAAAACGCTGGTGCGCGACAATCCGGTGCAGGCTGCAGCAGGTGCTTTGGCGGTGCTGCTGATTGCCGGCGTGGTAGCATTTACAATTTATCTTAACGGACAGGGCAATAATAAGGGCTTTGCCGTAGAAGGCTCACGACTTATTGTTGTCAAGGACGGCATGACTACGGCGGATATCGCCGAGCTGCTGCATGAAAAAAAGCTGGTAAAAAATCCCGCTGCCTTTAAAATGGAGGCGCGCTGGAAGGGATTGGCTACTAAGCTGCAGGCAGGTGCCTACCAGATTGACGGCGGCATGAGCAATCAGCAGATTGTTGATGTTATGGTTAAGGGACGCATCAAACAGGTGCGCTTTACCGTACCGGAAGGCTACAGCGTGGCGAAAACTGCGAAGAAGCTGGAGGCCGAAGGGCTTGGCAGTGCTGATAAGTTTATGGCAGCGGCGAAGGATTATGCACCCTATCCTTACATGCAGACCGATGACAGCAATGTGCTGTTTAAGGCAGAGGGCTTTATCTACCCGGCAACCTATGATTTCCCGGTGGGAATCAGCGAGCAGGAGATGCTCAAAATGATGGTTGCGCAGTTTGATAAGGAAATGCAGAGCAGCGGTATTGCCAAAACTGTGGCAGAACGTAACCTGCCCTTGCGTGATGTAGTAAATATGGCTTCGATGGTGGAGCTGGAGGCAGTATTTGCCGAAGAGCAGCCGAAAATCGCCGGCGTTTTTCTCAAGCGTGTGGCTATCGGCATGCCTATTCAGTCGGATACGACCATCCAGTATCTTTTGGGAACGCAGAAGGAAGTAGTTACCTTTGCGGATACCAAAATTCAGAGTCCGTATAACACCTACCAAAATCCCGGCTTGCCTCCGGGACCGATTGGCAGTCCGGGACTGACCGCGATTAAGGCGGTGCTGCAGCCGGAGCAGACAGATTATCTGTACTTTGTTGCGGAAAAGGACGGACACCATCGTTTTACCAAAACCTACGCCGAGCATCTGAAGGCGATTGAGGAAATAGGTTAATAACAGGTTATTACATATTTCTGCGCTGTCAGTGTGGCGGAGCAGAGAAGTGTTTTAAGGAGAATTAATGAGCAGAAATTTAGTTAAACCCGAATTACTGGCTCCTGCCGGTAATATGGAAAAAGGAAAAATGGCCCTGCTGTATGGTGCTGATGCTATTTATCTGGGCGGCAAGCTGTTTGGTCTGCGTGCCTTTGCCAACAATTTCTCTTTAGAGGAAATTGCGGAGATGGCAGAGTATGCGCACAGCCTCGGCAAAAAGGTTTATGTAACGGTAAATATTTTTGCGCACAACGAGGATATCGACAGACTACCGGATTATCTGCGCGGTCTGCAGCAGGCCAAGGTTGACGCACTGCTGATCAGCGATTTTGGTGTATGGAGCACTGCCCGTCAGGTTGTGCCTGATATGCCGCTGCATGTGAGCACGCAGGCTAATACCACCAACTACGCCGCTGTACAGGCGTGGGAGCAGCTTGGCGCTGAACGCGTTGTGCTGGCACGTGAGCTGTCCTTGGCAGAAATCAGCGAAATCAGCGAAAAAACCTCGGTAGAGCTGGAAACCTTCGTGCATGGCGCGATGTGCATTTCCTACAGCGGACGCTGCCTGCTGAGCGCCTATCTGACAGGGCGCGACGGCAACCGCGGTGCCTGCACTCAGGCTTGCCGTTGGGAATATAATATGTATAAACTGGGCGAGCAAAAGCGCCCAGGCGAATACTTCGACCTCGAGGAGGACGAACGCGGTACCTATGTGATGAACTCCAAGGACCTGTGCCTGATTGAATATCTGCCGGAGCTGATGCGTGCCGGTGTGTGCAGCCTGAAGATTGAAGGCCGCATGAAGAGCGTGCATTATGTAGCAACGGTAGTCAGCGTTTACCGCAAGGCTATCGACCAATGTTGGGCAGATATGGAGCATTACAGCGTGCCGGAAGCGTGGATTACCGAGCTGAACAAGGTTTCCCACCGCCAGTACACCACAGGCTTTGCTGTGGCCAAGCCTGACAGAAATGCGCAGGTTTACACCAGCTCGAAGTATGAGCAGACACACGATTTTGTTGGTATCGTTACAGGCTATGATGCTGAGAAAAAGCGCGCTTATTTTGAGCAGCGCAATAATGTAAAGGCAGGCGAGCCGCTGGAGCTTTTGATGCCCGACGGCAGCACTATGCCCTTTGTTTTGACAGAAATGCTGGATGAAGCAGGTACGTCGATTGACTGCGCACCGCATGCCCAGCAGAAATTTTCCGCAGCCAGCGACAAGCCGCTGCTGCAATTCAGCTTATTACGCAGAAAGGTTGTAAAAGAATGAGTGACAATGACCCCGGACCCCACAGTATGATCTACGCGCAGGTTGAGCCTGAGCGTATTGCAGATGTTAACTGGATTATGGAAGGCTATGAGCATCTGGCCATGGTGAGCACCGTAGACGGCACCAGCGGACTGATTAAGTTTTATGCTACGCCGGATACGTATTTTGATACACTGGATATTATTGAAAATATGCCGTTTAAGGTAGATGTAATCGATAATATGGAAAACGGAGTGTATCACAGACTTTGGCAGATTTAAACTGCAGGGAAAGGACTGCCGCAGGCAGCTTTCGTTTTTTCTACAATCGCATATAGTAAATAGTACAAGGCTGGGAGCGTTGCTCTCAGCCTTTTTTGATATAATGGTAACAAAAAGGCAGAACAATACTGCTATATTGTGAAAGAAGAGAGAAAAATGGAAGCTTTATATGATTACTTGTTGAAAAACTTTGAGCCCAATAAGCCTATCTTCTTAAGTGATGTTAAGACTAGCGGTATCAATTATGCTAATATCAGAAAACAGATGAAAAATCTGGTTGATTCCGGGAAAATCAAACGGTTTGATAGTGGCATTTATTTTCTTACGACTAAGACTATTTTTAAGTCAGGTTCTGAGCTTTCTCCTGATGATGTTCTTGAATATAAATATCTTTTGAGTGACAATAAGCGCTGTGGTTATATTAGCGGCCTTATGTTTTTTAATCAGCTTGGCCTGTCGACGCAGCTGCCGATGGTTTATGAGGTGGTTTCCAACAAGGCTACAAAAGACCGCCGCGAGACTACTCTCGGAGGCTCAAAGGTTGTTGTTCGTCGCCCTAAGGTGACTGTAAATGATGGGAACTATAAGATCCTGCAGTTTTTGGATCTTCTCAGGGACATTGATATGTATTCTGAGGTTACTGGCGATTCTTTAAAGGAAAAGCTTTACCGGTACATGGATAAGTCCGGGCTGACTGTCAACGAAATGAAACCTTATTTTTCTTATTATCCCGATAAGCTGTATAAGAATCTTGTGGAAACGGGGGTTATCTTTAATGGTATATTTGCATGAGGATCGTGAACAATTTCTTCAGGCGCTCAGATTAACATATAAACAGACCAGGCAGATGATGCAGATTATAGAAAAAGATTATTATGTTACTGTATTGCTTAAACTGCTAGCCGAAAAAATTCCTTTTATTGTTTTCAAAGGCGGGACTTCACTCAGTAAATGTCATAAGGTAATTCGTAGATTTTCCGAGGATATAGATCTTACAATTGATGTTTCTTTATCTTAAGGACAGAAAAAGAAAGTCAAAAAAGCAATACTTGATTCAGCTTTTGTGATTATTATTTATCTGGAAAGGTTGCTAAGCATTCTCGTCATCTTTATGACATTTATAAATTATTACCGTTAGTATCGCAAGATGATACGTTCAAAGATTTGATTAAGGAAGTGCGCGAAGTTCGAGCACAATCCTCTATTTGTTTTTCTGCTTTGCCAGATGTTGATGTAAGTGGATTGCTTAAAGAAATAATTAAGGAAAATGTTTACAGGAAGGATTATGAAAATCTGACAATACAGTTATTAGAAGAAAATATTTCGTATGATATGGCTATAGAAGCATTAAAAAAAATTGACTGAAAGCAAGTTTTTTGATTCTTAGCTTCCCCCAAAAACTCAACACCGCCCGACAGTATTACCAAGTGATGCTGTCGGGCTTTTTTACGCCTGTTAAATTTTTTACCTAAATTTAACAGGAAAAAATTCGGCTTTGCGTATATAATAATGCATAAGAGTATTGATAGGTGGTGTTTTGCATGATTTTCTGCGTGGAGGATGAACAAAATATTTGCGAGCTGGAGGTTTATACCCTGCAGTCCGTTGGCATGGAGGCACAGGGCTGCAGCAGCGGCCGAGAGCTTTTCGCTTTGCTGGAAAAGCAGGTGCCTGAGCTGATTGTTTTAGATATTATGCTGCCGGATGAGGATGGCGTAAGCATTCTCAGACGTTTGCGTGCTGATAAACGTTATTCGAATATCCCCGTGATTATGGCTACAGCCAAGGGCTCGGAGTTTGATAAGGTCAAGGGTCTGGACAGCGGTGCTGATGATTATATTGCTAAGCCCTTCGGTATGCTGGAGATGGTGGCGCGCATCAAGGCTGTGCTGCGCCGCTGCGCAGCACCACGCCGCGATGAGGACGACGAGGAAACTATCCGCATCGGTCGCCTGGAGGTCAAACAGATGGAGCATAAGGTGAGCGTAGGCGGCAGTGAGGTTGTGCTGACGCTGAAGGAATACGAGCTGCTGCGTAAGTTTTTGCAGCATCCGGGTATTGTCTTTTCGCGCGACAAGCTGCTTAACGATATCTGGGGCTATGAATTCAGCGGTGAAACTCGCACCGTTGATGTGCATATCCGTACTCTGCGCCAGAAGCTTGGTGAGGCAGGCGAGCTGATTGAAACTATCCGTGGCGTTGGCTACAGAATGGCGGCCGTAAAATGAAGCAGAGGCTGTTTCGCAGTATACTGCTGCTGACAGGGGCAGCGGTAGGCCTTGTTTTGCTGCTCTTCTTCTGGGTTTCCTGCCAATATATTACGCAGGACAGCTTCGCCAGCCTTAAGCGTGAGGCTAATCTGCTGATTGTGGCTGACGGAGAGGGCAATGTGCCGGTGAGCGAGCTGCAGCGCTTGCAGCTTGCCGACCGCTTAACGCTTATTGCGCCGGACGGTCACGCCTTGTACGACAATTATGCTGACGCTGAATCAATGGAGAACCATCTGCAGCGCGAGGAGGTGCAGGAGGCACTGAAAGGCGGTGAGGGCCGCAGCCAGCGTGCGTCCGAAACCTTGGGCAAAA
Organism: Phascolarctobacterium succinatutens YIT 12067; assembly: GCF_000188175.1. Classification (GTDB taxonomy): domain Bacteria; phylum Bacillota; class Negativicutes; order Acidaminococcales; family Acidaminococcaceae; genus Phascolarctobacterium_A; species Phascolarctobacterium_A succinatutens. Next base: position 75,693 of record NZ_GL830930.1, read on the forward strand.
ACATTCTGTACTATGCCGTGCGCTTGCAGGACGGCAATGTACTGCGCCTTTCGCGCACGAATGACGCTGTTTTTCAACAGTATAAAATAATTCTTGGTTACTTTGTGCTGTTGGCGCTGGTAGTTTTGTGCGGTGCCTTTTGGGCAGCCAAAACAATTACCGCCAGAATACTGCGACCATTGGAAAACCTTAATCTGGAGCAGCCTGATTCTGAAGCTGTAGTTTACCCTGAGCTGAAGCCGATTGTGGAGTATTTTGAGCTGCAGCAGGAAAAGCTGCAGAAGGAAATGCGCCGTTACAAAAATAAAAAGCAGGAGCTGAAGGCCGTAACTAATAATATGGATGAAGGCTTGCTGTTCCTTAATCCGGTTTGGGAAATCGAATCGATTAATAAAAGTGCCGTAAAATTCTTTGGCAAGGAAAAGCAGGAGCTTTTGGGAACGAGCTTTTTTATGCTTGATGACAGTGACGAAATCCGTCAGCTTTTGGCAAAAATTGAGCAGGAGGGCAAGGGGCGCCTGGTAATCAACCGCGGCAGCAGCTATTATCAGCTAAACGGCAGCAGAATTACCGATAAGGGCTTTGTGCTGCTGATTATGGATGTGACGGCGCGTACTGCTTCGGAAAAAATCCGCCGTGAGTTTTCGGCTAACGTTTCGCATGAGCTGAAGACACCGCTGCAGTCGGTGCTGGGCTATTCGGAAATTATGCTCAGCGGCCTGGTGAAGCCGGAGGATACCAAGCGCTTTCTGCAGAAAATCAACGATGAGGCGCACAATCTGCTGCGTCTGATTGATGACATCATGCAGCTGTCGAAGCTCGATGAGCTGACGCATGATATGATGGAGGAATTTACGCTGCAGGATGTGGCGCAGAGTGCGCTGGCACGCCTGAAGGACAAGGCATGCAGATTGCAGGTCGGCCTGCAGCTTGTTGACAGCACCGGCGGCGACAGCAAGCTGCTTGGTATTTCTTCTCTGATGGAGGAAATTTTCTTCAACCTGTTGGATAACGGTCTGAAGTATAATCATCCCGGTGGTGAGGTTACGCTGCGCCTGAGCGAAGGAGAAAATAAGTATACGGTGAGCGTAGCTGATACCGGTATGGGCATTCCCGGCAGCGAGCTGCCGCATATTTTCGAACGCTTTTACCGTGTCGACCGCAGCCGTCATAAGGCGATTGAGGGTACTGGTTTAGGTCTTTCCATCGTCAAGCACGGCGTCGTCTTCCATGGCGGCAGCATACGTGTGGTGAGCACTGTAGGGCAGGGGACGGAGTTCATCATGAAGTTCCCCAAACCGAAGTATGAGGCGGAAAAATAAGCGCTTTATTTATGTATACAACACAGAGCGCCTAAGATGTGATACAATAGGAGCAGTACTATGAGTGCTGCTCTTAATTTATTTTGAAGGAGGACGCAGATATGCGAGTTGTTTTAACTATCGTAGGCAAGGATAAGGTAGGTATTACCGCTAAGGTGAGCAATGCTTTAGCAGAAATGAATATTAACATCATCAACATCAACCAAAACATTATGCAAGGCTTTTTCAATATGGTGCTGATTGCTGATATGTCAGAGGCTAACGTGCCTATTGCCGAAGCAGGCGACAAAATGGCTGCTTTGGGCGAAGAAATCGGCGTAGAAATCCGTCTGCAGAGCGAAGAAATTTTCAGCGCAATGCATCGTATATAGGAGGCTGTCATGTTATTTAATACTGACGATATTTTAGAAACTACGCGCATGATTACCCAAAATAAGCTGGATGTGCGTACTATCACCATGGGCATCAGCCTGCGTGATTGCGGTCATCCGGATATCAAGGTAACAGCGCAGAAAATTTATGATAAGATTTGCCGTAAGGCAGAGCATCTGGTAAAAACCGGTGAGGATATCGAGGTTGAGTTGGGCGTGCCCATTATCAACAAGCGTATTTCCGTAACGCCGATTTCCATGGTTGGGGAAAGCTGCGACAGCAACGATTATGTACCGCTGGCACAGGCTTTGGACAACGCAGGCAAGCAGGTTGGCGTTAACTTCATCGGCGGCTTTTCCGCTCTCGTGGACAAGGGCTATACCAAGGGCGACCGCAATCTGATTGCGTCTATTCCGGAAGCATTGGCAGTTACCGACATTGTTTGCTCTTCCGTAAGCGTTGGCTCTACCAAATGCGGTATCAATATGGATGCTGTAAAACAAATGGGCGAGGTTGTAAAGGCTGCTGCCGAGCGTACTGCTGACCGCGATGCAATCGGCTGTGCTAAGCTGGTTGTATTCTGCAATGCTGTGCCTGATAACCCGTTCATGGCAGGTGCCTTCCACGGCGTAACCGAACCGGAAAGCGTTATCAACGTTGGCGTAAGCGGACCGGGCGTTGTTAAATACGCACTGGAGCAGGTGCGTGACGGCGATATCGGTATGGTAGCCGAAACGATTAAAAAGACTGCCTTCAAGATTACCCGCGTCGGCCAGCTGGTAGCACAGGAGGCTGCACGCCGCTTGAATACCCAGTTCGGCATTATCGACCTGTCTCTGGCTCCGACTCCGGCAATCGGCGACAGTGTTGCGCATATTTTGGAGGAAATCGGTCTGGAAAGCTGCGGCGGCCCCGGCACTACCGCTACCCTGGCTATGCTGAACGACGCAGTTAAAAAGGGCGGCCTGATGGCTTCCAGCTATGTTGGTGGCCTGAGTGGTGCGTTTATCCCCGTAAGTGAGGACGCCGGTATGATTGCTGCGGTAGAACGCGGTGCTCTGTCCTTGGAAAAACTGGAATCTATGACCTGCGTATGCTCCGTTGGCCTTGATATGATTGCTATTCCCGGTGATACCACGGCAGCTACTATTTCCGCAATTATTGCCGATGAGGCTGCTATCGGTATGATTAACAATAAAACTACTGCAGTACGTCTGATTCCTGTTCCGGGCAAGGACGTAGGCGACCGCGTTGAATTTGGCGGTCTGCTGGGTTATGCGCCTGTTCTTGGCGTGAAGAAGTTCAGCGCTGAAAAGTTCATCAACCGCGGCGGACGTATTCCTGCACCGGTAAGGAGTCTGACGAACTGATGCGCAAGGCTCAAAGAGAAGCTATTCTGGCCAAGCTGGAGGAAACCTACAAGGGCAGCAAGACGGCGCTGAATTATAATTCACCGTTTGAGCTTTTGGTAGCTGTAATTCTTTCGGCCCAATGTACGGATGAACGCGTAAATGTGATTACGGCGCGTATGTTTCCGCGTCTAAATACGCCGGAAAAAATGGGCGCGCTGACGCAGGAAGAAATGGAAGCGGAAATCCGCGACTGCGGTCTGTATCATGCCAAGGCCAAAAACCTGCTTGGCATGTGTCATATGCTGACGCAGCGCTTTAACAGCGTGATTCCGAATGATATCAAAACGCTGATGGAATTACCCGGCGTGGGGCAGAAAACGGCGAACGTTATCGCCAGCATTATCTATAACATTCCGGCGCTGGCAGTAGATACGCATGTTTTCCGTGTGTCGCACCGTTTGGGATTGGCACAGGGCAAGGACCCGCTGGCTACCGAAAAGGAGCTGGAAAAAATTATTCCGCGTGAAAAGTGGAGTGACGCGCATCACTGGTTTATCTGGCATGGGCGCAAAATCTGTAAGGCACGCAAGCCGCTGTGCCGCGGCTGTGTGGTCGTAGAGGAATGCCCGTTCAAAGAGAAAAACTTTGAGTAAGTCTGCCTGGTGCTAAACGCGTAAGCGTTTACAGGCGGTGCTTGCGGTAGAAGTGCTGAAATAGGTTATAAATACAAAACGAAGCAAAAAAGGCCTGCGGCCCGTAAGGGTTGCAGGCCTTTCGGCATGCGTTGATTTACTTTCCTTGTGTCCGCAGAAGATGGACTTTTTTGGTGGATTTTATGCTGTCTTTTTATGACGCACACAGTTAGTAATGGCTTTGCCTTGCTATGAGTGCAGTTCACATTTTTGTCAAGAAATTGTCTACTGTGACAAAAATATTTTACATTCTTTTCTTTGTAATAATTATTAAAGTATAAAATATATAAAAGAGAAAATTCTAACAACTATGATTAATGCGTAAAAGTGACGAATGAAAAATTGTTTATGAATATTTTACTATTTAGTGTCTTTATGAAGAATACGAAAGTTTGACGTACGGAGATGAAAAGAGTACAATTAAAGCAGGTAAAGGAGACGAACTGCTAAATTTTCAAGGCCTTGAATTTTAGTACCACCTTATCTGAGTTATATTTGATTAACGAAATGCTTTTAACGAGGATTAAGATTGCGTCACTGTGGCGCAGCGTGGAAAAGGGGGATTGAAAATGAAAAAGACTAGAAAACAGACTGTTTTAGCAAAGTGTGTGCTGGCAACAATTATGGCAATGGGCATGATGGGTTATACTACTGTTTGGGCTGACACGCCTACCCCGTCTCCTGTTGACAAGACTGTTTCCAAAGACGCTGCAGGACAGATTTATGATGCTGCCTATGGTACTGACGGATGGAACAGAAAATATTTCTGGACTGACTTGGGACATGCGCAGGTACAGATCGGCTCCGGCGAGCAGATTGAATTGTTCACACCTTTTATTTATCATACCTATAACGATCAATGGAATCCGCAAGGCAATGGTTACAGACCTGTACATACAGGTGATAATTCCGAAATGCAGTGCAAAGAGTCTATGAGCAATATTACCGTAGGCGAATTTGACAGAATTATCAAATCTCTCTATACAAATGATATTACCATGGCAAAGACCATTTACGGTGAAGCAGGTCAGGTAGGCCTGAAAGATACTGTTATTAAAGCGGTTAGAGCAACTCCCGGTCAGGGGAAGACAGTCAATACCTATGAGTTGGTAAGAGCTAATGATGAGGTGCTTGCTGCAGCCATTGTTGATACCGATACCAAGATTACTGGCAATGAATTGACCTTTGCAAATGGCACGCTGACTTCCAAGATTACTGATAATGCCGGCGGAGTTTACACCGACAGCGTAGACGGTATTGCTTCTCAAGGCTGGGTAAACGAGCAGATGCAAGGTATTGTTGATACTAATACCACTAATACCGGCATGGAAGGAAGCCTGGATGAATATGGCACGCTGACGGTAAAGGTTAAGGATTCCGACCAGCACAGCGTACAGACTGAGGTAGAAGGTATTGCTTCCCGCAGCTGGGTAACTAATCAGTTGGAAGGCATTGCCGGGACTGATACTGTTACTACCGTAGAAGCAAAAACCAATATGCTGAAAATCACCGATGAAGGCACCAATGGCAATCATGCGTATAAGGTTGATATCAACGGCGACCAGCTGGGCGATTTTGTACAGCAGTATGATACTAACACCGTTACTACCGCACAGGCAGACGGCAAAGGTTATGTAAATGTTGCTGAAATGGTTGATGATAACGGTAATTACAATTACACCGTGGGTATTAACGAAGATAAGCTCATCAATACCATTAAGGATAATGATACCAACACCATTACTACTGCTGAATCTGTTCACGATATCATTACTGTAAATAATAGCATGGAAGGTCAGGAAGACGGTAAGAATTATCAAATCGGTATCAATGAGGACGCTCTGAAGGGCTACATCAAGGAAACAGCACAGGATACCGATACTGTTACTACCGTAGAATCTAAAACCAATATGCTGAAAATCACCGATGAAGGCACCGATGGAAACCATGCGTATAAGGTTGATATCAACGGCGATCAGTTAGGTGATTTTGTACAGCAATATGATACTAACACCGTTACTACCGCACAGGCAGACGGCAAAGGTTATGTGAATGTTGCCGAAATGGTTGATGATAACGGTAATTACAATTATACCGTAGGAATTAATGAAGATAAGCTCGTTGAAACTATTCAGGCAAATGATACTAACACCGTTACTACCGCACAGGCTGACGGCGACGGTTATGTAAATGTTACCGAAATGGTTGATGATAACGGTAATTACAATTATACCGTAGGAATTAACGAAGATAAACTCATTCAAACCATTCAGGAAAATGATACCAATACTATTACTACTGCAGAATCCGGTCATGCTATCATTACTGTAAATGACAGCGTAGGCGGTAGCGGTTTGGATGATAAGAATTATGTAATTGGTATTGATTAAGAATTATGTAATTGGTATTGATGAAGATGCTTTGAAGGGCTTCATTCAGGAAAACACCCAGGATACTAATACCGTTACTACCGTTGCTGTAAATACCAATATCCTGACGATTGAAGATAATGGTGAAGACGGCAACCATGCATATGAGCTTGGCATTAATAGCGAACAGCTGGGCGATTTTGTTAAGCAGTATGATACTAACACTATTACTACCGCGCAGGACGATGGCAATGGTTATGTAAATGTTGCTGAAGCTGTTGATGCAGACGGTAACTACAAATACACCGTAGGGTTTGATGAAGCTAAGCTCATTAACACCATCAAAGAAAACGACACCAACACCGTTACTACCGTAGCAGATGATGGCAAGGGTTATATTGGAGTAACCGACGCAATGGATGCTGACGGCAATCATAACTATACTGTAGCATTTGATGAAGGCAAGCTGATTCAGACCATTGAAGCGAAGGATAAGTTCGTTAACGGCGGCAGCATCGGTGCAGACGGCAAAATCACTCTTAAAGTAAGAAACGGCGAAGATGTTAAGCTGGATGGCCAGCTGAAGGATGCACAGCTGACTGAAATTGAGAGAGACAAGGCAGCCGGAACCGCTACTCTGGTAGTAAAAGACGGCTACACCAATGAAGAAGTACGCAGACTGACGATTGACGATATCGCAAGCAAGGCACAAAACGATAAAGAGCATGCTGAATTCAGAGAGCATTTCAGCGAACTGGATTATCGTGTTGACAACCTCGGCAGCCGCGTTGACAAGGTTGGTGCCGGTGCTGCCGCTCTCGCAGCGCTGCACCCGATGGATTTCGATCCCGATGACAAGCTGACCTTTGCAGCAGGCTACGGCAATTACAAGGGCAAAAACGCTGCTGCGGTAGGCGCGTTCTACCGTCCCGATGAAAAGGTTATGCTGAGCGTAGGCGGAACCTTCGGCAACGGCGAGAACATGGTAAACGCAGGTATCTCCTTCTCTCTGGACCGTACCGCACGCGTAAGCAATTCTCGTACAGCGATGGCTAAGGAAATCGTGGACCTGAGAGCTAATGTAGCTAACCTCACCGCGCTTGTAGGTCAGCTGACCGCAGGCATGGGCGGCACGATTGAGATGGACAGAATGAAGCTCTTCCCGGATGTTCCCGAAAACCACTGGGCTTACGAATACATCGGCCGTCTGGCGGCAGCAGGCATCGTTGAGGGTTATCCTGATGGTATGTTCAACGGCAACCGCATGATGAGCCGTTACGAATTTGCAGCTATGCTGTACAGAGCATTGGAAAAAGGCGTGAAGCTTGATCACAAGCTGGTTCGTGAATTTGAACCCGAAATGGGCCGTATCCATGTTGCCCGCATCTCCGGTGCGGATGGCGACAGAGGCAAGATTGAACGTGTACGCGTATACGGCGGCGACAATCGTGACCACTATGGCAGCAAGCTGAATTGAAAATGCAGGCAACTACATAGTTTAAACCTTAAATAAACACTCCCTTTTCTATAATTAAAAGAGGAGAACACCCAGTCCTTTACAGGATAAAAGGTGTTCTCCTCTTACTTTTGTTTTACACAGTGTTTTGCTTAATCCCAGCGCTTGAGCATGTCCTCAATAATTTCCTTATTGGTTTTGCGGCGCTTCTTCTCGTAGTTACGGAAGTTGTTATCTCTGTGGTCGGTGGAGTAGTCGGCGTAATCGAAGTCATCGTCGCTGCGTTCGTAGCTGCGGTTGTAGTCGCCGTGGCCATCGTCCAGGGAGAGGGGGATTTGCTGTGTGTAGGTATAGGGTTGTGTGTACATGATTGACCTCATAGATTTTGGAAGAATTGGCTGTGCAATTAATATATCCTTACGCTTGGTTTTCGAGAGAGCCTCTCCTTGGGGAGAGGTGGCATCGCAAAGCGATGACGGAGAGGGGATTTCTCTAAAGCAACGTTGCCGGCTTTCCCCTCTCAGTCACCCTATCGGGTGACAGCTCCCCCCTAGGGGAGCCTTCTCTTGCCCTATTGGTAATGCATCTTGCCTCTCTAATGAAGACATTGCAGTTTGCGAGTCGTTTTCTTCTTCCTGTTTCCTATTACATATAATTATGCTCTTTTACATGGTCGGAGTGCAGCAGCTGCTCTGCTTTTTCACTCAGCGGTTTTTCCAGGAAGTCCTTATAAAGCTCCTGTACATCCGGATTGTTGTGGGACTGGTGCAGAGGACGGTTGCTGTCGATGGTATAGAGCTTATTGCCAAGTACGTCGGCACGCTCTTCGCCGTCATGAATCGGCTGGCCGCCGCCGCCAACGCAGCCGCCGGGGCAGGCCATAACTTCCACAAAGTCATAATGAACCTTGCCTGCTTTCAGCTCGTCAAGCAGCTTGCCTGCATTACCCAGACCGCTTACGGTACAGGTGCGCAGTGTTGCGCCGCCAAGGGTGAATTCACGTACCTTGCGGCCTTCTGTGCCGCGGACGTCGGTGAAGGCATCTTCGGGAGCTTCCTTGCCTTCGATTACATGGTAGGCAGTACGCAATGCTGCTTCCATTACGCCGCCGCTGGCACCGAAGATAACTCCTGCGCCGGTGCTCTGACCCAGCGGATTATCAAAGGGCTGTTCGTCCAGCATTGCCGGGTTGATGTGCTCGGCACGCAGCAGGCGGATAAACTCGCGCGTGGTGAGTACAATATCTACATCATGGGTGCCGCTGCTGCGCATAGAGAAGAGAGCGGCCTCGCGTTTTTTGGAAACGCAGGGCATGATGGAAATAGAGCAGATTTCCTTCGGCTTCAGGCCCTTCTTCTGTGCAAAATAGGATTTTGCCAGCGCACCGAAAATCTGTTGCGGAGATTTGGTGGTAGAAAGGTTAGGCACGAAGTACGGATGAGTTTTGTTTACATAGCTTACCCAGCCGGGGCAGCAGGAGGTGAACATAGGCCAGCTGTGGTCCTGCGGCTTTTGCAGATGCTCTAAAAGCTCGCTTGCTTCCTCCATGATGGTAACGTCGGCAGCGTAGCAGGTATCGAAGACATAATCGAAGCCGATTTTCTTCAGTGTTGCTACCATGCGGCCTTCGGTTGCCAGCTCGGGCGGCAGGTTAAAGGCTTCGGCCCAGGAGGTGCGTACTGCAGGTGCAACCTGTACTACGGTTACCTTATTGGGATCGGCCAATACGTCATAAATTTTGGGAACATCGTTACGCTCCTTCAGCGCGCCAACGGGGCAGTGGGTGATACACTGACCGCAGAGGCTGCAGTCACTGTCCTCAATGGAAACATTGCCGGCAACGTCTACGGTAGTACGGGCACCGGTGTTCTGCACATCCCAGATATGCAGCTTCTGCACCTTGTCACAAATCTGGACGCAGCGCATGCATTTGATGCATTTTTTGGAATCGCGGATGAGCGGGAACTCCTGGTTCCAGGGAGTGTCGACAACATCGCGCTCATAGGGAATATCGTAAATACCAAGATCATTGGCCAAAGTCTGCAGGCTGCAGTTGCCGCTGCGCACGCAGGTTGCGCACATGCAGTCATGCTGGGATAAAATCAGCTCCACGTTGGTGCGGCGGATGCTGCGGGCCTTAGGGGAGTTGGTATAAACTACCAGACCTTCCTGTACCGGAGTGGTACAGGCGGTAACTACACGGTTCTGTCCCTGAATTTCAACTACGCAGACCTTGCAGGCACTGATTTCGTTGATGCCTTTAAGATAACACAGGCGGGGGATTTCGATGCCGACAGTGGCAGCAGCCTGCATGATTGTTGTCCCCTGGGGAACGGAAACTTTTTGTCCGTCGATTGTCAGGTTTACCATTTTAAGGTTCTGCCTCCTTTCAGTGTGCTGAAGCCGAATTTGTCGCAGCGCAGGCAGCGTCCTGCTTCTTGGCAGGCTTCCTGCTTGGTCATGCCGCATTCAATCGGCTCAAAGGTATGTTTACGTTCGCCTGCTTCGGTTTCGTGCATTTGGATACGGCCGCAGGGACGTTTATCGTCAATAGACGGGTCGGGAATAACTACATCACAGGAAATGGTGTGATTATAGCCCAGATATTCATCAATATTAGCGGCAGCAACCTTACCGGCAGCAATAGCACGGATTACGGTTGCAGGACCGGTTACGCAGTCGCCACCGGCGAAGACGCCTTCATTGTTGGCAAGCTCACTGCTTGAGAGTGCGGAAATAGTACCGCGTTTGATTTTGATGCCGGCTTCCTCGAACGGACGCAGCTCAATGCCCTGACCGATAGCAACAACGATAACGTCGCAGGGAATGCGCTCCAACTCTACGTCAGCGTGAATCGGACGTGCACGTCCCCAGGCATCGATAGGACCGATGATTTGCGGTTCAGCCCAGAGAGCGGCCACATTACCTTCGGCATCTGCTTCAATGTGATGCGGAGCCTTTAAGCCGTACAGCTCAGCGCCCTCGGCAATAGCACCTTCGATTTCCTCGGGCAGCGCTGTCATGTCATCCTGACGACGGCGGTAGGCGATGATAACCTTTTTGGCACCGAGACGGATGGAGCTGCGGGTGCAGTCCATAGCAACGTTGCCGCCGCCGATAACAACAACGGTTTTATCCTTAAAGTCAGGCATTTTTTCCTCACCGATGTTGCGCAGCATTTCTACCGCACTGATAACACCGTGGGAATCCTCGCCTTCAATACCGATTTTTTTGTCGGTGTGAGCACCGATGGCAATATAAACCGCGTCAAACTCCTCACGCAGCTTTTCGAAGGGGATATCGCCCTCCTCGTTACCGATTCTGGTGTTGAGATGTACTTCTACGCCGGTGGACAAAATAGCGTCTAGGTCCTCCTGCAGGCGTTCACGCGGGAAGCGGTAAGCAGGAATGCCGTAGCGCAGCATGCCGCCGAGCTTGCTCTTTTCTTCGAACACAACAGCATGATGGCCCATCAGCTCCAGATAGTAGGCTGCGGACATACCGCTGGGGCCACCGCCGATGATAGCGATACGTTTGTTGGTAGCAGGCTGCTTTTCGGGCAGCGGAACAGTGTTGCTGGGCGCGTTATCGACAGCCATACGCTTCAGACCGCGGATATTGATAGGAGCATCAATCATGCTGCGGCGGCAGCGTGCTTCACAGGGATGCTCGCAGATAAGACCGCAGGCAGTCGGGAAGGGGTTATCCTTGCGGATGAGCTTGACAGCGTCGGCATAACGGCTTGCGCCAACCAGTGCAATGTAACCGGGGATATCAACCTGTGCCGGGCACAAAGCAACGCAGGGGATAGAATGATGGACGTTGACAGAGCATTTGCCCTTCTTTATGTGGTTAATGTAATCTTCACGGAAGCCTTCCAGACCGGCCAAAACCATTTTGGCTGCTTCGAAGCCGATGGCGCAGTCAGCGCTGTTGGCAACATTTTGCGCAGTGCTTTCGATTAAATCCAGAGTGTGCATGTCAGCCTTGCCGGCGAGCACGTCTTCCATAAGATTCTGCAGCTGCGCGAGGCCTACACGGCAGGGTACGCATTTGCCACAGGTTTGTGCGTGGCAGACTTTGAGGAACGACAGCTGCAGGTCAACAGGGCACAGTCCCGGGGGGCTGGCGATGATGTGTCGTTCCAGGTCCTTGTACAAGCGCTCGACCGTAAGCTGTGCCTGGTCGGGTGTTTCGATTCTTAAACGGCTCATAATTTTCCTCCAAAAAGCATACACTAAATATATAAAGGTATAAACTATATTATACAGAAAAAAGCTGAATTTCGCAATAATAAAGAAGATAGTTTTTATGTAACAATCTGAGCAAAACAAGCTCGCAAGCGCTTTTTTCGTCTGCTGCCGCAGCAAAGCATTCTTGCGGAGGCTATGCTTTTTTTGCCGTATTTTTTGTGTTATACTAATACTGAGCTTTTTAGAATTAATGCTGTCGGCAGAACGTTTGCATCCGGCAGCTTAAAATATTGGAGGGTTGGATATGCAGCTTACTGCTACACATTATATAAGCCTGGCTGTAACGCTTCTGGTGACGCTGCTGCCGGGGCTTTTGGCAGCCAGAAGGGTGAAGTCTGCCGATGATTATAACGTAGGAGGCCGCAGCTCGGGCGCAGGCCTTGTCGCGGGCACGATTATCGGCACGATTGTCGGTGGCGCTGCTACCGTTGGTACGGCGCAGCTTGGCTTCAAGCTGGGGCTGACGGCTTGGTGGTTTACGCTCGGCAGCGGCATTGCGCTTTTGCTGATGGCGGCGTTTTATGCTGTGCCCTTGCGCCGCAGCTCACTGACCACCGTAGCGGAGTATCTCGTTACGGATTATGGCAAGCCTGCGGGGTGGCTGGCGACCTTCAGCGCCTGCGCCGGTATTTTTTTCAGCATCGTAGCGAGCACGCTGACGGCGTTGCATCTCATTGCAGGCTTGTTCGGCGTACCGCTTTTGGCTGCAGCGGCCATTGTTATCGCTGTTACTTTGCTGCTGGTGTTTTTCGGTGGCCTCAGCAGCAGCGGAATGGCCGGGATTTTTAAGATTGTGCTGATTTTCGCCAGCATTTTCGTCGGCGGCGTGATGGCCTACGCCGATATGGGACATTGGCAGGGCTTGACGCAGAGCTTTGCGGCATATCCCTGGTTCAGCCTTTTCGGACGCGGCGTGGAGGACGGTCTTGTCAGCCTCGGTTCGATGATAGTGGGCGTTATTTCTACGCAGACCTATGTGCAGGCGCTGTTTTCGGCGCGCGATACCAAAACTGCAGCTGTTGGCTGCTGTGCTGCCGCACTGATAGTAATTCCCGTGGGATTGCCGTCAGTAATGATCGGTATGTTCATGCATCTGCACCATCCGGAGATAAATTCTATTGACGCACTGCCGCTGTATCTCGTTACCTATCTGCCGCAATGGCTCGGAGGTATCGGCCTGGGCGCCGTGCTGCTTTCGGCCCTGGGCTCAATCGCAGGCCTGGCGCTGGGCGTAGGTACGATGATTTCGCGTGATATCGTCAGCAAAATCTGGCTTAAGGCTACGGCTGCAGGCCAACTGTGGGCAAGCCGCCTGAGCGTGCTGGCCGTTTCTGTCACTGCGATGGTGTTTGTCTTTATGCACCTTGATTCGTCGGTGCTGGAGTGGAATTATCTCTCCATGGCGCTGCGGGGAAGCGGTATCTTTCTGCCGCTGACGTTCTGCATTTTCTTCCCGGGCAGGGTGCGCGCTTCAATGGGCGTGGCTGCTATGGGTGCAGGCATTTTTGCGGCGCTTTTCTGGAAGCATATCAGCCCGTGGGAAATCAACAGTCTGTTGCCGGCGCTCGTGTATAATCTGTTCTTTTTACTTATCGGTCTGGCGTGGGGTAAAAAAGGGGAATAGAAGCGAAAAAGCTGCTTTTACAGCAAGCGGTTTGCTTGCAAAAAGCAGCGTAATATGCTATATTATAGACAAAGGACAACCGCCCACGTCGGTGGGTTGCCAAAGCTTTTATTGCGGAAGAACCGCCCTGTCACTAGGCAAAGATTAAGGGCGGTTTTCCTATGTCTGGGTTATTTACTGAACTGAAAAATAAATGTCAGCAACGCCAGAATGAATACGCCAAAGGCCATCAGGTCCTTAAAGTCGTAGTTCTTCATAGGCATCATCTCCATTCTGTTGGAGAATGATGGCAATGCCACCCGTAAGCACGATTGTCCAAAGTCTGAATATATTGTAACATAGATAAAGAGAACATACAACGAACGAATTGTGAATTCACGGTTGTATGTTTTTTCAGTTTTAGGCAGGAATTTTATCTGTAATGCTAGAATAGTTTTACATACATTTGCCGCAGATTTGCGCGGCAGCGGTCTTTTAATTTAAGGAGCAAGAGATGACAAAACGCTTTACTCATTTACATGTACATACGGAATACAGCTTGCTGGACGGCGCTTCGAAAATCCACGAGCTGGTGGCCTACGCTAAGGAGCTGGGCATGGACAGTCTGGCGATTACCGACCACGGCGCAATGTACGGCGCAGTGGAATTTTATCAGGAGTGTACCAAGGCAGGCATCAAGCCGATTATCGGCTGCGAGGTTTACCTGTCCAAGGGCTCGCATCTGGAAAAAAATAACCGCGGCATGTACCATTTGATTCTGCTGGCGGAGAACGATACAGGCTACCATAACCTGATGAAAATCGTTAGCATTGGTCAGCTGGAGGGCTTTTATTATAAACCGCGCGTAGACAAGGACGTGCTGCGAACGTATCACGAGGGCGTTATCTGTCTCAGTGCCTGCGTTGCCGGCGAGGTGCCGCAGATGATTTTGCAGGACAACCTGGAGGGAGCACGTCGCTGCATTCAGGAATATATCGATATTTTTGGCAAGGAAAATTACTTTTTGGAAATTCAGGACCATGATCTTGATGAGGAGCACAAGGTCAGCGCGGAGCTGAAGCAGCTGGCGCAGGAGTTCGGTCTTGGCCTGGTAGCGACAAATGATTTGCATTATGTGCAGCAAAAGGATGCCGCAGCGCAGGATATTCTGCTGTGCATTCAGACGACCAGCACGGTTGATGAGCCGGACCGTATGCGCTTTAACAACGACAGCTATTATCTGAAAAGCTATGATGAGATGGAGGCGCTGTTCGGCGATTGTCCGGAGGCTTTGAGCAATACCAATAAAATTGCTGACCGCTGCAATGTGAAGATGGAGTTCGGCCATCTGCTGCTGCCGGAGTTCCCGGTGCCGGAGGGCTTTGATGCCGTGAGCTATCTGCGTCACCTGTGCGAGGAGGCCTTGCCTAAGCGCTACGAGGTTGTGGATGAGAAGGTCCGCAAGCGTCTGGATTTTGAGCTGGACATCATCAACACTATGGGCTATGCTTGCTATTTCCTCATTGTCTGGGATTTTATCAATTATTGCCGTAGCCATGATATTCCGGTCGGTCCGGGACGCGGCAGTGCCGCAGGCAGTATCGTGGCCTATCTGCTGCGCATAACGAATATCGAGCCCTTGCGTTACCATCTGCTGTTCGAACGCTTTTTAAATCCTGAACGCGTCAGCATGCCTGATATTGATACCGACTTCTGCTATGTGAAGCGTAATCAGGTGCTGGATTATGTAGTGCGCCGTTACGGACAGGAGCGTGTGGCGCAGATTATTACCTTCGGCACACTGCAGGCGCGCGCGGCAGTGCGCGACGTCGGCAAGGCGTTGGGCATGAGCTACGGCGAGGTAGACGAAATCGCCAAGCTGATTCCGCGTGAGCTGGGCATTACGTTGGAGAAGGCGCTGAACGGCAGCAAGGACTTCCGTCAGGCATATGACTCGCGCCCGGAGGTCAAAAAGCTGATTGACCTTGCGCAAAGCGTGGAGGGCCTGCCGCGTAACGCAGGCACGCATGCCGCCGGTGTTATTATCGCACCGCATAATATGAAAAATTACGTACCGCTGCAGCAGGGCAGTGAGGGTGGCGTCATCACCCAGTACGATAAAAATAAGGTAGAAGAGCTTGGTCTGCTGAAGATGGACTTTTTAGGCCTGCGCACGCTGACAGTTATTGGTGACTGCATTCGCTTTATCCGCGAAACTACGGGTGAAGAGGTTGATATTGATAATATACCGTTGGCAGATGAGGCGACCTGCGCAATGCTGCGCCGAGGTGAAACGGCCTGCGTTTTCCAGCTGGAGTCGGCTGGCATCACCAAGCTGGTTATGGATTTGGCTCCCGAAAGCTTTGAGGACCTGATTCCATTAGTGGCTCTGTACCGTCCGGGTCCTTTGGGCACCGGTATGGCAGAGGACTTTATCGCCGGCCGTCACGGACAGCGCACGGCGAAGGTATTACATCCGCTGATGGAGCCTATTTTGAAGGATACCTACGGCGTTATTCTGTATCAGGAGCAAGTTATGCAGATAACCTCCGCACTGGCAGGCTTTACGCTCGGTCAGGCAGATATTCTGCGCCGTGCGATGGGCAAGAAGAAGGCCAAGGAGCTGGATTCTATGCGCCAGTCATTTATTGACGGTGCCAAAAAGCTGCATGATATCCCCGAAGAGCTCAGCGACCAGATTTTCTCGCTCTTGCAGCACTTCGCCGGTTACGGCTTCAACAAATCACACTCCGTAGCCTATGCGCTGGTAGCCTATGAAACCGCTTATCTGAAGGCGCACTGGCGTCCGCAATTCTATGCGGCCTTCCTCAACAGCATTATCGGTGATGCGGATAAGGTGAGCTGGTATATCAACGTCTGTCGTAATGATAATGTCAAAATCCTGCCGCCGGATGTCAACGAAAGCGGTCACAACTTTACGGTACATAAAAATTCGTCTATCCGCTTCGGCCTGGCGGGCATCAAAAATACTGGTGATGCCGCAGTAGATGCCATTATCAGCGCCCGTAACGAGGGCGGTCCGTTCAAGAGTCTGACGGATTTCTGCTGCCGTGTGAATATGCGTGTGGTCAACAAGCGTGTTATCGAAAATATGATTAAATGCGGCGCAATGGATTCCTTCGGCGCCAGACGCTCGCAGATGCTGTCTATTATAGAGCAGGCGGTTGATTTGGGTGCCGCCTGCCAGAGGGACAAGGCTAACGGCCAGCTGGGGCTGTTCGGTGACGATAGCTTCGGCGTGACGGAAATCAAGCTGCCGCCGCTGCCGGAAATCCCCAAGCAGCTTATTCTGCAGAAC
Source organism: Phascolarctobacterium succinatutens YIT 12067 (assembly GCF_000188175.1). GTDB lineage: Bacteria > Bacillota > Negativicutes > Acidaminococcales > Acidaminococcaceae > Phascolarctobacterium_A > Phascolarctobacterium_A succinatutens. The sequence goes on from NZ_GL830930.1 coordinate 92,431, forward strand.
GAAAAGGAAATTATCGGCTTTTACGTTACCGACCATCCGCTGAGCGATTACAAGCAGATGCTGCAGCGCTTCATGCCGCTGCACCAGTTCGGCGGTGAAACGCAGGTACAGGACGGACAGTTCGTGCGCGTGGCCGGTATTATTACGGACTGCACAATTAAAAATACCAAGCGCGGTGATACGATGGCCGTTCTGACGCTGGAGGATTTCAGCGGACGCTTCCCGGTTATCGTTTTCCCGCAGGCTTATCATACAAATGTCAAGGATATCTATGAGGACAGTATTGTGGCGATTGAAGGACGCTTCAGCGTGGATGAGCGTGAAAGCAAGATTATTGCCAACAGCGTGCGCGCTCTGCCGTCCAAGCCGCCTACGGAAATCCGCCTGCGCATCGAAGCGCATCTGGAAAATCCGCTGGTGCAGCGTGAGCTGATGCAGCTGTTTCAAAAATACAAGGGTGATGACTGCGTATACCTGCAGCTGATGGGCTCGCGTAAGCTTATCAAGACAACGCCTAACTTCTGGGTGAACAGCGAAGCACCGGGCTTTGCCGAGGATGTGGTCAAAATACTTGGTGAAAACTGTGTGGTAAAGAAAGATTGATGTAATTATTTGAGCTGTTTTTCATAAACTTTCATGATATACTTGCAAGTTTAAGTACAAAAATGCTAAAATAAAGAGAAGAATGTAAAAAAGCCGGAGCAGCAGCTCCTGTAATAAGCTTAAGGAGGCAGCAAATGAATATTCTCGTTTGTTTAAAACAAGTGCCGGATACGGCAAAAGTAAAATTTAACCGCGAAACCAATACCTTAGACCGTACGGGTGTAGAAAATATTATGAACCCCTATGACCGTCAGGCATTGGAGGTAGCACTGTGCCTGAAGGATAAGGAAGGCGCTAAGGTAACTGTACTGACCATGGGCCTGCCCCAGGCAACCGATATTCTGAAGGAAGCAATCGCTATGGGCGCTGATGACGGCGTTCTGCTGAGCGACCGTGTTCTGGGCGGCAGCGATACTCTGGCAACCAGCCTGGCTCTGGCTGCTGCTGTAAAACATCTGGGCGAGTTCGACCTCGTGCTCTGCGGTAAGCAGGCAGTAGACGGCGACACCGCACAGGTTGGCCCGGAAATGGCAGAGCATCTGGGAATTCCTCAGATTACCGGCGCTCTGAGCCTGAGCTATGAAGACGGTAAATTTGTTGTTGTCCGTGAAAACGAAAACTACCAGCTGACTCTGGCTTGTGCTGCACCGCTGCTGGTTACCGTAACCAAATCCGAAAAAGAGCCGCGTTTTGCCAGCATTAAAGGCAAAATGAAAGCTCGTAAGGCTCAGATTCCTACTCTGACCGTTGCTGACCTGGATATTGATCCTGCAACCGTAGGCCTGAAGGGCTCTCCGACTAAGGTTAAAAAAGCCTTCACCCCGACCCCGCCTGAAATCAATGGCGAAATCATTACCGAAGCAGATGCTGATGCAGCAGTAGATATGCTGTTTGAAAAGCTGGTTAAGGCAGAGGTTATTACCCGCTAAGGTGAACCATGCTGATAAAAGTAAACAGGCAGCTTTGCTGTGGCTGTGAGGAATGTGTGGCAGTCTGCCCGATGGGCGCTGCGACGCTGCGTGAGGGCAAGGCGCAGATTGATATGCGGCAGTGCGTCTGCTGCGGTGCCTGCATCCGCGAATGTCCCATGGAGGCTATAGCTATTGCCGAAACTGACGATACTGAAGATAACGAATAGGAGTGTGTAAATATGTGGGTTATTGCTGAACAGGAAAATGGTCAGCTGATGAATGTTACCTTTGAGCTGTTGGGCGCTGCCAAAGAGCTGTGTGCCAAGCTGGAGGAAAAATGCTGTGCGGTACTGGTGACCGCTGCTGCCGGCGAACTGCCGCAGCAGCTGATTGCTGCCGGCGCTGATGTTGTTTATGTTGTTGAGGATGCTAAATACGCAGATTATGATACCGAGTTATATACCGATGCTATCTGCCAGCTGTCAAAGAAATATGATCCGGCTTCCATTATGTTCGGTGCTACCGATGACGGCCGTGACCTGGCTCCGCGTGTTGCAGCACGTCTGCATACCGGCCTGTGCGCTGACTGCACCGCTTTGGATATAACCGATGACAAGCTCGTTGCCTGGACTCGTCCCGCACTGGGCGGCAATATCTGCGCTACCATCATCTGCGACGTTAACCGTCCGCAAATGGGTACCGTTCGTCCTAAAGTATTCAAACCGGCAGAAATGGACAACAACCGCACCGGTGAGGTTATTGCCTTCACTCCGGAAGCAGGCGCTGTAAGCCGTGTTGAACTGGTTAAAAAAGAAGCTCTGAGCAGCGAAAACGCTGTTAAGATTGATGAAGCTGATATGATCGCAGCAGGCGGCCGCGGCTTCGGCAGCAAGGAAAATTTCGACGTGCTGGAACAGCTGGCTGCTCTCTTTGAAAATTCCGCAGTAGCAGGCACCCGTGCCGCTATTGATGAGGGCTGGCTGACTCACTCCCAACAGGTTGGCCAATCCGGTAAATCCGTTACTCCGCATATCTACTTTGCCTGCGGCATCAGCGGTGCTATCCAGCATCTGTCCGGCATGAAGGACAGCGATATCATCATCGCTATCAACAAGGATGCAGAGGCACCGATTTTCACCGTTGCTAATTATGGCATCGTAGGTGATGTAAACGTAATCCTGCCGAAGCTGATTGAAAAAATCAAAGCTTACAAGGCTTAATACAATTACCTGATTTACAGGAGGCATTCTAGTATGTGGAAAACAATTTATATTGCCCACACTGAGGAACAAGCCCAAAAAATAAAGCAAATGCTGACGGAAAACGGCTTTTTGGTACAGCTGAAAAGTGCCGGAGGCAAGCATAATAAGGCTTATGAAATCTGCCTGCCGGTTTCGGAGGCAGAGGATGCCTATGAGGTTTTGTGTGAGAATAAGTTTCAGTACTGAGGAGGCGCAGTCCTGATGAAGAAAACGAAGATTATCTGTACAGTAGGTCCCAGCACGGACAATGTAGAGCTGTTGCGTAAGATGATGCTTGCAGGCATGGATTTGGCACGCTTCAACTTTTCGCACGGCAATCATGAGGATCATAGCAAAAGGCTGCAGCTGGTGCGCCGGGCAGCAGAAGAGGCCGGTAAGGTAATTGCTACGATTGCAGATACCAAAGGCCCGGAAATGCGCCTGGGCATGTTTGCCGAAAGCAAAATCGAGCTGAACGAGGGCGATGATTTCTGCCTGACTACCGAGGATTATCTGGGCGACCGCCATATGGCACACGTCAATTATGCCGGTCTGCCGCAGGAGGTAGAAATAGGCAGCAATATTCTGCTGGCCGACGGACTGCTTTCCTTAAAGGTTGTGCGCATTGACGGCTGCAAGATTTATACCAAGGTGGTCAACGGCGGTGAGCTGAGCTCGCGCAAACGTGTGGCCTGCCCCGGTATCGAGCTGAAGCTGCCGTTTTTGTCGGAGCAGGACAAGGCAGATATTCTTTTTGCTGTCGAGCATGATATGGATTACATTGCGGCATCCTTCGTGCAGAAGGCCGATGATGTTATCGCTATCCGTAAAGTGCTTGAGGAAGCAGGCTCTTCCATCGGGATTATTTCCAAAATCGAGAATGAGGCCGGTGTGCAGCATATCGATGAAATTATCGGCGTATCCGACGGCATTATGGTTGCCAGAGGCGACCTGGGCGTAGAGATACCTACCGAGGATGTACCTTTGGTACAGAAGGATATTATCGCGCGCTGCAACAAGGCGGGCAAGCCTGTTATTACGGCTACGCAGATGTTGGAAAGCATGATTAACAGCTATCGTGCAACCCGTGCCGAGGCCAGCGACGTTGCCAACTCTATTTTTGACGGCAGCGACGTTATTATGCTGAGCGGCGAAACTGCCAGCGGCAAATATCCGCTGGAGGCTGTGCAGACGATGGCTAAGATTGCCGTTCGCACGGAAAATGCGCTTGATTATGTTCATATCTTTCAGAAAAAGGGCATCAGCGAGCGCATCCATTCTACCGATGCCATCAGCCATGCTACAGTGCAGATTTCTCAGGAAATAAAGGCAGATACTATTCTTACGATTACCGAATCAGGCTTTACGGCGCGTATGATTGCCAAATATAAGCCTCAATGTACTGTTGTTGCTGTATCACGCTTGCCTGAGCGCGTGCGTGCGATGCAGCTTTATTGGGGTGTGCTGCCGCTTTTGGGGCCATACTCCACAAATACTGATGAAATGATAGAGCTGTCTTTGCAGTGTGCTTTGCATCACTCCGTGATTAAGGACGGCGCATCTGTTGTTATAACTGCCGGCGTGCCTATCGGTACTCCGGGCAGTACAAATCTGATTAAGGTGGTTACAGTGGGTACCAAACTTATCAGCGGTACCGGTATCGGCAGCAAGACTGTCACCGGCCGTATCTGCGTAGGCAGAACTGCGGCAGATTTCAAGGACAAGCTCCAAAAGGGCGATATACTTGTAGTTGATGTGCTGAACGATGAGTTTGTACCGCAGGCTGCTGCCAAGGCAGCAGCGATTATCGCCGAAGAGGGCGGCCTGACATCCTCCACCGCTATTGTTGCCGTAACCTGCGGTCTGCCTGTTATCGTAGGCGTGGAGAAAGCAACCTCCAAGCTGGCCGACGGCCTGCTGGTAACGGTGGATCCTGTTTCCGGTGACGTCTACGAAGGCGATATTAACCTGTAGGAATATGGTAACAGAACTTATTTTAGAAACATGTATTGCTCTGCGTGACGGCAGAGAACAAAACGCCTGCACAGCTTTTTCGGGTATTATTGCTGAAGCAGCAGATAATGAAGCATTACAAGCAATCAGCTGCTGTCTGCTGGTGGCCTTACGCCACCGGCAACGGCAGCTTTTTGCGGCTTGGATGCAGGAAAGCAGGCCGCGTTTGGAGCAGCTGTTGGTCAATCCGCAGCTGGCACATCAGGGCGGCAGCGTTCTGCTGCGGCTGACGTTTGCCGTGTGCGACAGGCGCCTGGATGAAGTGCGTCCTATGCTTGCACTGCTGGTGCGGTGCTGGCTGCGGACGTACGCCGGCGATACTGCAGTGCTGCAGGAATTTATGGGCGAATGGCTCAGTCTGGCGGCGCGTATGGCACGCAGGCGGTGGCGCGAGGAGACGGCGTTTCTGCTGCGTGAGGCCGGGCGCTGGCTTTTAAAGCAGCAGGACCTGCAACGGTGGGCGTGGAGCCTGCAGCAGCTGCAGCTGCATTTCGTCGTGTACGCACGCTGGGATGGCTTTGACAAGGCCTGCAGAATTTACAGGGAGCTGACGCTTCTGTACCGCCTGCTGCTGCGGCGTGTGCCGAAGGCACAACCTGCGCGGCAGACAGCGCTTCTGCAGCTGCTTTTGCGTCACCTGCGTGATGTAACCGCTAACGTATCGCGTTCGGCGATGCTGGATGATGCGGATATCTTTCGCCAATGGTACAGCTTTTTCTGGCAGCTGACTGCCGACGACAAGAGCGCCAGAGAGGAGCTGCTGCGGCTGCTGCAGCTTGCTATCACCTATTGGCAGCAGACCATGCCCAAAACCAGCCGCAAGCAGGCAGTACTCCTTAAGGATTTGCTGCAGCCGAACCTGATTGACGGGCAATACGCATTGTTATTACAAAAAATTATATAAATCCTGAAGACAGGAGGTAGAAAATATGTCAAAGATTGTCGTAGTAGGTAGCTGTAATATTGATATTACTGTTGAATGTGACCGCTGGGTGCATCCCGGAGAAACTATTTTCGGCAACCGCCTGACCGTTTCTCCCGGCGGCAAGGGTGCCAACCAGGCTGTTGCTGCAGCCCGCCTGGGAGCAGATGTTATGATGGTCGGCTGCATCGGTGATGATGTGTACGGCCAGCTGGTATTGAAGGCTTTAAAGGAAAATAACGTTGATTCCACCTATGTGAAGGTGCTGCCGGGTGAAAACAGCGGTACCGCACACATTACTGTAGCGGAGGACGATAACACGATTATCGTTATCAAGGCTGCCAATGACCTGGTATCCCCGTCGCTGATTGATGAAGCGTGGGAGGATATCAGCAAGGCAGACATGGTGCTCTTGCAGCACGAAATTCCTGCCGCTACTAACGCTTATGTTATCGAAAAATGCGCAGCGCACGGTGTACCTGTGCTGCTGAACCCCGCACCTGTTGCTCCGGTGCCGCAGGCTCTGCTGGATAAGATCACTTATCTGACTCCCAACGAGCACGAGGCAGCAACATTGTTTGCCGGTAAGGGCAAGGCGGATATCCTTGATCAGAACCAGGGCAAGGTGATTATGACGCTGGGCAGCAAGGGTGTTGCCTATGCAGAAAAGGGACAGGTTATTACTGTTCCCGGCTTTAAGGTAAAGCCGGTTGACACTACGGGTGCAGGCGACACCTTTAACGGTGCCTTTGCTGTTGCCCGTGCAAATGGCAAATCCATGCAGGAAAGCATCAGCTTTGCCAATGCTGCCGCAGCTCTTTCGGTGCAAAAGCTGGGAGCACAGGGCGGTATGCCTTATTTACATGAAGTAGAGGAGATGCTTAAGTAATGCAAAAGGGTGGAATGTTGAACAGCTCTATTGCGAAGGTGCTGGCTGATTTGGGCCACACCGACACTATCGTTATCGGTGACTGCGGTCTGCCTGTACCTGCAGGCGTACAGAAAATCGACCTGGCTCTGAAGCCGGGAACTCCTTCCTTCCTGGAGGTTGTTGAGGAAGTAGCCAAGAATATGGTTATCGAAAAGGTAGAAATTGCAGCGGAAATGGAAGGCAGAAATCCTGCTGTCTACGGCGCTATGAAGCAGCTTTTCACTGAAGAGCAGTGGATTATCGATGCAGACCACGAAGCCTTCAAGGAGGCAACCAAGCATGCAAAATGCATTATCCGCACCGGCGAAATTACTCCTTTTGCCAATGTGATTCTGCACAGCAATGTTTTCTTTTAAAAATTAGCGTAAGGTAGGAATAAGGAAAAGTATGGAGATTGAATTAAGAAATATCCATAAGGCCTTTGGTTCTAATGAGGTGCTCAAGGGTGTTGACCTGAAGCTTAAAAGCGGTGAGGTACACGCTCTGATGGGTGAAAATGGTGCCGGCAAATCAACACTGATGAATATCCTGACGGGTATTCACAAGCAGGATAAGGGACAGATTTTTGTCGACGGCAAGGAAATCAGCTTCAAAAATCCTCTGGAGGCAGAAGCTTACGGCATCGCCTTCATCCATCAGGAGCTGAATATCTGGCCGAACCTGAGCATTCTGGAAAACCTGTTTTTGATGCACAGCGTAACCAACGGCATGGGTATCCTGGATTTTAAGGCTATGCGTGCTATGGCAGAGCAGAAATGCCGTGAAATTGAAATTGAGCTGCCACTGGATATGGAAGCCGGCGAATGCTCGGTAGGACAGCAGCAGATGACGGAAATCGTCCGTAACCTTCTGCTGGATGCCAAGGTTGTTATTATGGACGAGCCTACGGCGGCGCTGACAGAAAGAGAAACAGAAAAGCTCTTTGAGGTTATGCGCTCCCTGAAAAAACGTGGTGTAGCAATGGTGTATATTTCGCACCGTATGGAAGAGGTTACGCAGAACTGCGACACGATTACCGTTATGCGTGACGGCGTATCCGTTGCAACCAAGCCTGTTAAGGAATACAGCATGGAGCAGATTGTCCGCGATATGGTAGGACGCTCCATTACGGAATTTTATCCAGACCGCCGCAATAAGCCGGGCGAGGTGCTGCTGGAGGTTAAGCACTTTGAACAGCCGGGAGTTTTCCATGATATTAACTTTAACCTGCGCAAGGGCGAGATTTTGGGCTTTGCCGGCCTTATGGGCAGCGGCCGTACCGAAATCATGCGCGCCGTTTTCGGCGTTGATCCTCATGCAGGCGGCGAGCTGGTTTTCAAGGGCGAGCCTTTGAAGATTACCAAGCCTGAGGATGCTATTAAGGCAGGATTGGGCTTCGTAACCGAAAACCGCAAAACAGAGGGCCTGATTCTGGACTTCTCCATTTTGCGTAACATTGCTCTGCCGAGTGTTGACAGCTTTGCCCAAAGCGGTGTCATCAATTTTAATATTCTTAATGATTTTGCCGATAAAATGGCAAAAAAGCTGGGCGTAAAGACCAGCAGCCTGGACCTTGAGGCCGGTGCGTTGTCCGGCGGTAACCAGCAGAAGGTGGTTATTGCCAAATGGGTTGGCAGACACCCGGAGGTCATTATTATGGATGAGCCTACCCGTGGTATCGACGTAGGTGCAAAACGCGATATATATGAGCTGATGAACGAGCTTACTGCAAGTGGCGTTTCGATTATTATGGTTTCTTCGGAGCTGCCGGAGGTATTGGGCATGAGCGACCGCATCGTCGTTGTCCACGAAGGCCGCATTGCCGGCGAGCTGCTGCACGATGAAGCAGACCAGGAAAAAATCATGACACTTGCAACGGGAGGGCAATAAAAATAATGGATGTAAAAGCAATCTTAAAAAAATCCGGTTCCATAATCGGACTTATTGTGTTGTTTGTGGTCATTTCCTGCCTTAACAGCAGCTTTATCGATCCCAGCAACCTGAAAAACCTGCTGCGTCAGGTTTCTATCAATGCCTTAATTTCCTTTGGCATGACCTTTGTTATCTTAACCGGCGGTATTGATTTGTCCGTCGGCAGTATTCTGGCGCTTTCCAGTGCACTCATGGGCAGCTTTATCAAGGGCGGTATGGATCCTGTATTCGGTATCGTGCTGGCCTGCCTCATCGGTGCTGCACTGGGCAGTGTCAACGGCCTGGTAATTACCTACGGCAAGGTGGCGCCCTTTATCGCAACCTTGGCGACGATGACTATTTTCCGTGGTCTGACTTTGGTATATACCAACGGCAACCCTATCAGCAGTCTGTCCGAGGATGACCGATTCCTGGAATTTGGCCAGGGCTATGTTGCCGGTCTGCCGGTTCCTGCTATTATGATGCTGATTATGTTTTTCATTTTGTGGTTCATCCTGCACAAAACTCCGCTGGGACGCAAAACCTATGCTGTCGGCGGTAATGAGAAGGTTTCCTTCATTGCAGGTATCAAAATCAACCGCATTAAAATATTTGCTTATACCGTAACAGGTTTCCTTTGCGGTATGGCAGGCGCTATTCTTACCAGCCGTCTGAACAGTGCTCAGCCTACTGCCGGTACCGGCTATGAGCTGGATGCTATCGCAGCTGTAGTATTGGGTGGCACCAGTCTTTCCGGCGGTAAGGGCCGCATCTTCGGTACCATTATCGGTGCGCTGATTATCGGCACTCTGAACAATGGTCTGAATATCTTAAACGTATCCAGCTTTTACCAACAAGTTGTCAAAGGTATAGTAATTTTGCTGGCTGTGCTGATGGACAGAAAGAAAAACTAAGCGTGATGCGGACGTAAAGCACCATCCAGTGCTTTTCAGCCGCAGCCTGCTTAATTCAAGTTTTTGTCTGCATAGTAATTTCTAATTCCGGGAGGTATTTTCTCACATGAAAAAAATTTTATTGGTATTAACCTGCATTGTAGCAATGGCTATGATGATTGTCGGCTGCGGCGGCAGCGACAAGAAGGATGCTGCAAAAGGCAACGACAAGAAAATCACCGTTGGCTTCTCCGTATCCACTCAAAACAATCCGTTCTTCGTTTCCCTGGCTAAAGGCGTAGAAGCTAAGGCTAAGGAGCTGGGCGTAACTGTAAAGGTTGTTGACGCTCAGAACGATCCTGCAAAGCAGGCTAATGATATTGCTGACCTGCTGCAGCAAAACATCAGCGTTCTGCTGGTTAACCCTGTTGACTCTGATGCAATTTCTACGTCCGTAAAGGCTGCCAACAAGGCTAACATCCCTGTTATCTGCCTCGACCGCAGTGCTAACCAGGGTGATGTAGCATGCCTGGTTGCTTCCGATAACGTAAAGGGCGGCGAAATGGCTGCTGATTACATTATCAAAAAGCTGGGCGAAAAGGTTAAGGTTGCTGAGCTGGAGGGTATCCCCGGTGCCAGCGCTTCCCGTGAACGCGGCGAAGGCTTCCACAAGCTGGCTGACAGCAAGCTGACCGTTGTTGCTAAACAGACTGCTGAATTTGACCGCAGCAAGGGCCTGACTGTAGCAGAAAACATGCTGCAGGCTAACCCGGACATCAAAGCTATTTTCGCTCAGAATGACGAAATGGCTTTGGGTGCAATCGAAGCTGCTAAGAGTGCTGGCAAGCAAATCTTCATCGTTGGCTTTGACGGCACTGCTGACGGCGTAAAGGCTGTAGAAAGCGGCGCTATGAGCGCTACTATCGCTCAACAGCCGGAAATCATGGGCCAGCAAGGTCTGGAAGTAGCTGTTAAAGCTGCTAAAGGCGAAAAAGTAGAAGCTAAGATTTCTGCTCCGCTGAAGCTCATCGAAAAGAAATAATAGCCGCTTAATTTATATTAACCTGACAACTTGAAGCAATAATGCCTCTGCGCGTTCGTGTGGGGGCATTTTGTTATGGTGAAAGCTGATACATTTTTGTGAGCGTTATTTACAAAATTATTTGCCGCACTTGACAAAAAGCGCTGCATTTTATATACTAACAGTTAAGCTAAGAAGAAGAGTAGTAGTCTGCAACCTCAGCGAGCCGTGACAGTGCAAGGCGGCAAAGGCGGATGAAGGCACTTTGGAGCTGTAAAAGTATATTGATTGAGGCGGGCTGCATTTTTTGCAGTCAAGCAGGGTGGAACCGCGGAGTCCGAGCTGTATGCACTCCGTCCCTGTAACATTTAAGTTACGGGGACGCGGGTGCTTTTTGTTTTTCGGACCAAGCTGCTGCCATTGCCGTCTTTGTAACAAATATAGGAGGTAAAACATGGATTTTCAGACAATTATTTTGAAGCTGCAAAAATTCTGGGCAGGCCAAAACTGCATTATGGCACAGCCCTATGACATCGAAAAAGGCGCAGGCACAATGAACCCGTCTACCTTTTTACGCGTACTCGGACCTGAGCCCTGGCGTGTGGCTTACGTAGAGCCTTCCCGCCGCCCGGCTGACGGCCGTTACGGTGATAACCCAAACCGTCTGTTCCAGCATCATCAGTTCCAGGTTATCGTTAAGCCCTCTCCGGAAAACATTCAGGAGCTGTATCTGCAGAGCCTGGCTGAGCTCGGCATTCATCAGGAGGACCATGATATCCGCTTTGTAGAGGATAACTGGGAATCTCCAACTTTGGGCGCTTGGGGCCTTGGCTGGGAGGTTTGGCTGGATGGTATGGAAATCACCCAGTTCACCTACTTCCAACAGGTAGGCAGCATTGACGTTAAGCCTGTTACCGTTGAAATCACGTACGGCCTGGAGCGTCTGGCTATGTACATCCAGGGCGTAGAAAACGTATTCGATATCCAATGGGTTGGCGACATTACCTACGGTGACGTTTTCCACACCAACGAGGTAGAGCAATCCTTCTACAACTTCCAGGTAGCAGACACCGCGCTGCTGTTTGACCTGTTCGACAAATATGAAGCAGAAGCTAAGCGCGTTATTGAGCTTGGTTATATCCGTCCTGCTTATGATTACGTTCTGAAATGCTCCCATGCATTCAACCTGCTGGATTCCCGCGGAGCAATCAGCGTAAGTGAACGTACTGCCTACATCGGCCGTGTACGTGCGATGGCCCGCCTGTGTGCAAAGGCTTATGTAGCACAACGTGAAGAAATGGGCTTCCCGCTGCTCAAGAAAGGGGAGAATAAATAATGGAAAAATTACTTTTTGAAATCGGTACAGAAGAGATTCCTGCGAAATTTATGCCTGCCATTCTGGCACAATTAAAGGATTTGACAGAAAAGAAAATGACTGAGCTGCGCATTCCCTTCGAAGCAGTTAAAACCTATGGCACTCCCCGTCGTATGACCTTCATTGCCAGCGGCGTTGCCGAGGCTCAGGAGGACAGCACTGTTGAGGCTAAAGGTCCTTCCGCAAAAATCGCTTTCGTAAGCGGCGCTCCCTCTAAAGCAGCTATCGGCTTTGCTCGCGGCCAAGGAGTTGACGTAAAAGAGCTCGTTGTTCGCGATGATTATGTATATGCTGTTAAGCATCTGGCAGGCCAACCGGTTAAGGATTTGCTGCCGGGCCTGCTGACTGATATCCTCACCAGCCTGAACTTCCCGAAAAACATGCGTTGGGCAGATCATGAATTTAAATTCGTCCGTCCGATTCGTTGGCTGGTTGCACTGTTCGGCGATGAAGTTATCCCTGTTGAAATTACCGGCGTAAAATCCGGCAAATTCAGCCGCGGTCACCGCTTCCTGCGTCCTTCCGCACTGGATAACGCTAAAGCTCATGAGTCTATCGGCGATGCTGCCAAGGCTCTGTTCGACACTGTAAAGAGTAAGGCTAAGAACGCTGTAGCTTCCGCTGCTATCGGCACCATCGGCGCTGTAGAAATCCCTGATGCTGATTCCTATGAAAAGGTTATGTATGACAACTATGTAATGGTTGACCAGAACGCTCGCCGTGAGCTGATTCGTCAACAGGTTACTGACCTGGCAATTGCCGAAGGCGGTCATGCAGAAATCAATGAAGACCTGCTGGAGGAAGTAAACTATCTGGTAGAATGGCCGACTGCTCTGTGCGGCAAATTCGAAGAAAAATTCCTTGCTCTGCCGAAGGAATGCATCATCACCCCGATGCGAGAGCATCAGCGTTACTTCCCGGTACTGGCAGAGGACGGCTCCCTGCTGAACAAGTTCATCACCGTCCGCAACGGCGGCAAGGAGCATTTGGAAATTGTTGCTCACGGTAACGAGCGCGTACTGCGTGCACGTCTGAGCGACGCTGAATTCTTCTTCAACGAAGACAGAAAACAAACTTTGGCTGACCGTCTGGAAAAACTCAAAACTGTTTCCTTCCAGGAAGGCCTGGGCAATATGAACGATAAGAGCAAACGTCTGGTACAGGCTGTTGATATGCTGGCTATGGCTATCAATGCCAAGGTTGATAAAGAAAAGCTGGAGCGCACCGCTCTGCTGTGCAAATGCGACCTGGTAACCGGCATGGTTATCGAATTCACCGAGCTGCAGGGCGTTATGGGCCGCGAATATGCTAAGCTCGACGGTGAAGCTCCTGAGGTTGCACTGGGTATTTACGAGCATTATCTGCCGCGCTTTGCCGGTGACGAGCTGCCGACTACCGATATCGGCCGTCTGACCGGTATTGCCGATAAACTGGACAACATCTGCGCTACCTTCAGCCGCGGTCTGGCTCCGACCGGCTCTCAGGATCCGTACGCACTGCGCCGTCAGGCTCTGGGCATCATCAACATTTTACTGGACGGCAACTACCATGTATCCCTGTACAAGGTTATCGCCGGCGCTCTGTACCTGCTGAACATCCCGGCAGAGGACACCAAAAAGCTCGTACCGCAGATTGCTGAGTTCATGAAACAGCGCCTGCGCAATATGCTGATGGATCAGGGCATCCGTTATGACGTAGTTGACGCAGTTCTGGCTGACCAGATGAACGACGATTTCACCGATCTTGTTGCCCGTGCTAAGGCTCTGAACAGCTTTGTTGCTTCCGCAGAGGCTCCGGCACTGATTCAGGCTGCAACCCGTGTTGCTAACCTGTGCAAGAAGATTGAAGAAGAATCTGCAATCAACCCGCAGCTCTTTGCAGTTGAAGCTGAAGGCGCTCTGCACAATGCTGCTATGGCAGCCAGCAAGGAAGTGCTGGTTGCAGCAACCAAGTATGACTATGCTGCAGTTATGGCTGAAGCAGTTAAGCTGGTTGACCCGATTAACAAATTCTTCGAAGACGTTATGGTTATGGACGAGGACGTTCGCGTGAAGAACAACCGTCTGGCACTCTTGGCAGCAGTTAAGGATATTACCCATGCTGTAGGTGACCTGAGCGTTATCGTACAATAATAAAAACTAAGGAGATTAGTCTAATGGAACAATTTAATGCAGAAGCAAAAGCACTTGTAGAAATGCAGAACGAATACGTTTTGCTCACCAGCAAAAACCCCAGCGAAATGTGCCACGATGATTTCATCCGCGCAGAAGAGCTGAACGTACAGATCAAGGACGCAACCAAGGTTATGGCTGCGTTGGCAATCGAATTTGCTGGCTACAAAAAAGACGAAAAAGGCCTGTGGGTAGAAAAATAATTCTCTCGCTGTGCTTTTTAACAGCCTTTGGGGCTTAAGACCATAAGCCTGGCGTGATTGTTTTTGTAATTTAACCGGTCTCTGATATGCTATTACATATAGCTGTCGGAGGCCGGTTTTATTTTTTAGCTTTTTGAGTAATAAAAAAGCATCGGAGCCCCTGACCATTATCGGTCGGGACTCCGATACTGAGAAAAGAAGTGTTTTATGAATGTAAGGCATCAACTGTTACAGCTTTGCCGCCCACAATCCGTGCAGATTGCAATAAGCATAAGCAGCGAGCGGAGCTGCACCCTCGGCAAGAGCGAAAACAGCCTCCGGCTTGTCACCGGGCTTTAAGATATAGCGCTGACCGCCATGAGTTGTCTGCAGATAAATCCATTGGATGTAGTGCTTTTCAATCATGGGATGCTCCACGCTGCCTACAGCTACACGCACAGTGCTGCCGTCAACGGTAATTACGGGCACATGCTTTTCCTGCGCTGCGTCTTCAGTGTTGGCAACAAGCTCCTGCATGGGCTTGCCGCAGCAGACAAGCTCACCGCCGCCGTCGTGAATCAGGCCGACAATATTACCGCAAATACTGCATTTTAAAAATTTTACTGTCATTGTGCATCGCTCCTTTCGCAAAATAAAACCTTTATAGACCCGGAAACTCAATGTCCCTAACTTAATTATAGCTTATGTTATATGAAAAGTATATAGCTTTACAGAAAATGTTGCACACTTCTCACAATTACAGGAAAGATGCAAAGTGATATTTTGGCGTTATGTAGGCTGCGGAATTGATGTAAAGCATTATCTTAGCGGCTAGCGTAAAGTTTTTGTAGGAAAAACG
>NZ_GL830931.1:0-10401 GCF_000188175.1 Phascolarctobacterium succinatutens YIT 12067
ATTGCGGATATCAACTATCTGGAGGCAGAAAATACGCTTGATCCTGAGTACACCAGCCGCGGTATCCGCCTTGATATCATCGTAGCGGATGATAAAAACACGCATTATAATCTGGAGATGCAGGTGAAAAACAATAAAAATCCCGATACGGATACCTACGTTCTGCCCAAGCGTTCACGCTATTATCAGGCGCTGCTTGATATTGATTTGCTGCAGAAGGGACAGCCGTATGACCTGCTGCCACCGACATTTATCATTTTTATCTGCGTTTTTGATTTCTTTGAAAAAGGTAATTATGTCTATACCTTTAAGAAGCGTTGTATGGAAAATCTGGAGCTGGAGCTTCCGGATGAAGCGACTACTATGCTGTTGAACACGAAAGGTACGCATGGCGCTATTTCTCAAGACATCAAAAGCTTTTATGATTATGTAAACAACCACATTGTAACTACTGATTTTACCAAGCAGATAGATGATGAAATCAGCTATCTGAAACTCGATACGAAAGTGAGGCGAGAATTTATGCTTATGGAAGCACGTTTGTTAGATGAAAGACGTGAGGGCGAAGCTGTGGGCATTGCCAAAGGCAAGGAAATAGGTCTTGTTGAAGGTGAAGCAAATGCCAATATCGCTACTGCTAAGCGCATGTTGGCCAAGGGCTGCTATTCTCTCGAGGATATTGCGGAGCTTACAAATTTATCTCTCGCTGATGTAGAGAAGCTGAAGGAAGAGCAAGCTGAGCAAGCCTGATACGCACACACAACATTAAAGCAAAAGGCGTTCTACCGCAGTTGGGTAGAACGCCTTTAGTCTTATATGTTCGCCGTACAGCGCAACTTCTTCTTCTCGCGTCAGTTGCGCGTTCGCCGTGAGCGCCATTTCTTCTTCTCGCGTCAACTTTACTTTCTCTTTACAGCACTTCTTCTTGCGTCAATGCAGCGCTGCACCTCTGCCACACAGTCGGCGAGGTGCTTTTTTATTTCCGTTTCCCAGAAGCGCAGCACTATCCAGCCGTTGTCGCGCAGTTCAATGGTGTTTTCAAGGTCACGCTCCACATTACGCCTGATTTTTTCGTGCCAATATTTTACGTTGGTCGTCACATCGTAGCGCTCCAAACTCTTTCCGTGCCAGAATTCGCCGTCACAGAATACTGCGATTTTGTACTTGGTAATGACGATATCCGGATGGCAGCTGCACACCTTATAATTCTTGCAGTAGCGGATGCCTTCGTGCCACAAGGCCTTGCGCAGGAGGATTTCTATTTTGGTGTCCCTGCTGCGGATAGCCTGCATATTTTTATGGCGTTGCTCCTTAGTCAGCTTGTCCATAATTGAATATACTCGCCATCCTTAACTTATTTATAACGAATCTGGAAGTTCAATCTAAAGTAATATCTGCTGAATTCTTTATAAACAACTCCATAATTACCATGGTTGGGACTGGTAGACGGAAACTCTAAATAGCAGTTATTGTACAAATAAGTTTTAAATGCATCCGATTCTAAAGCGTAATGAGCAAGTACATCACCATTATTGCAAACAGTAATGAAACCGCCATTAACATTGCTCTTTCCGTCCCATAAGGTTGATGCCGTCATACCGCAATAAGCAGCGTATAAAAAGTTCTTCACCATATACGGATACTTAATTTCAGGACGTTTTAAACCAGCCGGATTGTCTTGTATTACTCTTTCGACAACCTTGTTTAAGTCTACCTCTGAAAATCCTAAAAAGAAATAATTATAGAGCATGTGCGGAATATAATGTACCCATAGTCATGGACAGTTTGGTAGGTAGTATAGAAAGCGATATGGGCATCCAGAGGAGCAGTTTCTACGCTTGGAAAAAACATCTTTCTCAGCCGTCGGGCAAAGAAAAGCGCCTTTTGAGCAACGTCCTGCTGTTCCAGGAGTACCATTGGAAGTATCCATCGCACGGCTATCGCTGGCTGAACGCCAAGATACGGTTGGACAAAGAGATTGTCCTGTCCGATCCCTATGCCCACAAATGCTGTAGGATTGCGGGAATCAAGAGCAAATCCAAGCACTACAGGTACAAGAAGGCTGGCGATCCAGCGCGGATATTTCCCAACCTGCTCATGTCTGAAATGCAGATCGATGGGCCAATGCAGTGCATCGTGAGTGATATGACCGCTTTTTATGTGAAAGGCATCTACCATGAACTGACTCTTTATATGGATCTATGGAACAATGAGATTGTCAGTCATTCCCTCTCTGCAAAACGCGGTGATCGCATGACTTACATCAGCGGACTGGAAAATCTGATTGAGTGGCAAAAACGGCATCCGGAGCACCAAATGGTTGTTCTCCATTCTGACCAGGGATCGGTCTACGCCTCCAAAGCCTACAACGAGCTATTGCCCATGTACGGCATCACCCGATCCATGTCACGTGCCGGGACCCCCACAGACAATGCCGCTATGGAGTCCATCAATGGATGGATCAAGGCGGAGCTGTTCATGGACTTGCATGTGACCGGCGAGAAACCGGTCAAGGAGGAGGTGGATGACTACATTCTTTTCTTCAATGAACAGAGGCCAGCCTATTCCTTAGGCTACCTGACGCCGAAGCAGTATCGGGAACGTCACACGCCCATCTGCTGATCTCGTCTGCATTATCGATGGCATGGTTTGTCTAACAAGCTTGAAGGATGTCAGAAAAGTTGATGAATCTTGTACATCGATTCGTTTTTTATGCCTGATTTTTTTAGTTTTGTGTCCAATTTTTGTTGACAAGTGCAAGTGACTGCATCTTTGATTGTATGAAGTGATGTATTAGTAATGGCAATAAGAGTGCTAATTGCTGATGATCACGCTCTATTGAGCCAATACGACCCGTTGAATTTGGCGGGTCGTTCAACAGATAGTAGGAGGTTATTATGAAGAAATTTTGTTTTTTGTTTTTGATAATCTGTGGCTTGATGGTTTTCTGCCTTCAGGATTGTCAAGCGCGGCAGAAATTAAATCTTGCTGATCTGGAAAATAAATATAACGCCGTGATTGGTGTTTACGCCGTTGACATGGAGAATGGAAAAAAAATTTGCTACAAACCTGATACGCGTTTTTCCTACTGCTCGACACACAAAGTTTTTACGGCTGCAGAATTGCTAAGACAAAAAAATACCTCCGATTTGAATGAAATTCGTAAGTTTTCGGCGGAAGATATTTTGTCCTACGCGCCAATCACCAAAGACCATGTTGCTGATGGCATGACGCTGGCGGAAATTTGTTCGGCATCGCTCAGGTGGAGTGACAACACGGCGGCAAATTTAATTTTGCAGGAGATCGGCGGCGTGGAAAATTTCAAGGTGGCACTTAAAAATATTGGCGACAAAACTACCAAACCTGCGCGAAATGAACCTGAACTTAATCTTTTCAATCCAAAAGATAATCGTGATACTAGCACGCCGAGACAGATGGTAAAAAATTTGCAAGTCTATATATTCGGCGATATTTTGAGCGACGACAAGAAAAAACTGCTGATTGATTGGATGAGCGACAATTCCATAACCGACACGCTTATCAAGGCAGAAACTCCGCAAGGTTGGAAAGTTATCGACAAGAGCGGTTCAGGCGATTATGGGGCGCGGAATGATATTGCCGTGATTTATCCGCCCAATCGCAAACCCATTGTCATGGCGATAATGTCGCGCCGCACGGAAAAAAATGCAAAATCTGACGACGCTATGATTGCGGAGGCGGCAAAACGAATTTTTGATAATTTAGTATTTTAAAGGGGCTTGATAGCATCGGTATTGCCGATGGGCAGAGAGGGCCATCACGCAAAAATATTTCGCCAAACATTTAGGTCAGTTTACAAGGAACTACACGCAGACCGTGAAACGGGCTGCTGACAACAAACGGCGCTATGCTCCCGGCTGGGTGCATAGCACCTGTTTGTTGCGGGGGTTTCCAAAGGGGGCAGCGCCCCATTTGGCACACGACTTTGCGGAGCAAAGTGTAGTGTGTTATACGCTCTGTCGGCGTTGCCCTGAAAATACCGTTGCCGCCGGGGAGGGCAAGGGCATTTGACGCGGCAGGAAAGCAGGGCTTTGTTTGGGGCTGGTAAGCCGGAAACAAAGGGCTGATTTCAGCAGCAGACAGGGCGTATTATGAAAGCCCCCGTCCCTCGTCCTCCGCCCCCGGCCTATGGGACAAAAAGTCCCAAAGCTCTGGACACCGTGACCAGATGTGTGGCCACACTCCGGGAAAAGTAGCAGGACGGCAGGAAACCGTCAAGGCTGAAATGAATGGGCTGACGCCCGGCCTTGACCGTTCCCCGCCGCCCCGCTGGATGGGTGGACAAGGTGGCCAATCCATAAAAGTGTTTGGCCGCACTCGTTCATTTTGGGGCCTTTCTTCTCCCAAAATTGAAATGGGCGGGAAAGCCCTAAAATGGCTTTCCCGCCTTGATTACCCATTAGCAAAGACGGGCGAGACTGTCAACGGCGGCGCTGAAAGCGCCGTTCATCTTGACCGTTGACTGGCTCGCCTGGCTTTGCTACTGCCCGTAAGAGATGGAAAAACAAGATGGAAAACAAGGTTAAAAATGGTTGACAAGTCTATCGGATGTGTGTTATACTGTGCGACAGTTTGAGATTGGAAGGAGGCTTACGTGTGTTAATTTGTGTACGCTAATAAGCAATAAAAAGTAGAAGTACCTTTCCACATGATGGTGGGCTTTTTTTGCGTGCGTATGCAAAGGAACACGTAGGTTTGACACGAGCAGTCTTTGAACTGTATCGTGGTGTTTTTTCGTGCTTTGTTGTTATGCAGGCGTCTGCCCTCTCTGTGGGACAACGCCTGCTTTTTATTGCAGAAACAAAGGAACAATGCAATAAAAAAGGAGGTTCGCATTATGACCCAAAACAACAATTCATGGAGAAAAACTTATTTTACACTTCTTGCCGGACAAGCAATATCCTTTATTAGCAGCGGTATTTTGCAAATGGCCATTATCTTTTATTTGGTTGCGAAAACTAATTCTGCAATCATATTGACGGCGGCAACACTGATTGGATTTTTGCCGCAAGCCTGTTTAGGCCCGTTTGCAGGTGCTTTTGTTGACCGGCACAGCCGTAAAAGCGTAATGATTGGTGCGGATTTGATAATTGCCGCCGCTGGCGGTATTCTGGCGCTGGTGGCGTTTTACATGGAATTGCCCGTATGGTCTATTATGGTTGTCCTGTTAATCCGAAGTGCGGGAACTGCTTTTCATTCTCCAGCATTCAGCGCAGCAACACCTATGATTGTGCCAAAAGAGGAACTTACAAAATGCGCTGGTTACACGCAGACCATGCAAGCAGTAAGTGCGATTATCAGTCCAGCTGCCGCAGCGTTTTTATATGCTGTTTGGCCTCTTAATGCAATTATATTGTTAGATATTGTGGGTGCAATCCTTGCCTGTGTGACTGTTGCGATTTCGTCCATACCAACGCCTGAACTATGTCCAGAAACGAAAAGACAACAGTTTTTACAGGATATGAAAGAGGGGTATGTGGTATTAAAGCAAAACAGGGGCCTCTTTGCTCTGCTCTGGATTGGTGTAATTTATATGTTCTTTTATATGCCAATCAGTACGCTTTTTCCTCTCATCTGTATGTCATACTTCAAAGGAACACCGGCCCATGCCTCTGCCGCTGAAATTGCTTTTGCGGTTGGTATGCTGCTTGGCGGAGTCATTCTGAGCATTTGGGGCGGTTTTAAGAAACGGCGGTACACCATCGGTCTTTCCGTTCTCCTGATGGGCGTTAGCAATATGCTCTCCGGGCTTTTGCCGCCAGACGCATTTCTTGTCTTTGTTGTGTGCTGTACTGTTATGGGAATTTCCGCTCCATTTTACGGTGTGCAAGATGCGATTTTTCAAGAAACGGTCAAACCAGAATATCTGGGGAGAGTTTTTTCTCTACTGACAAGCGCCGCTTCCCTCGCCATGCCGTTTGGCCTTGTCATTTCCGGGCCTCTGGCGGAGCGGCTGGGAGTTGAGAAATGGTTTGTCATTTGCGGAATTGGCATTATCATCGTTGCGCTTGCCGTATTTTTACTACCCGGTTTGAGAGAGATTGACAATACGCAATAATCAACTGCACCTTTTTCTATTACTAAACAAAATGCCTGGATGGTGGTTCTGAAAAACCAGAACCGCCGTTCAGGCATTTTTTATCTTCGTCCTCTCTGCGGTTTTGGATTCTTCAGCAAGTCGGATTTTTCCGCAATCTTTTTCAGCCACTTCCGTTCTTCTACTGACAGCTTCCTAAAATTCAGCTTGAGCCGTTTGCAGATAAACGCCAAGTACGCTTGTTCCGTGTCGCTGTCCTGGCTGACGATTTCACCAGCAGTTTCCAGCATTTCTTTTAGCGGGTTATCCTCTGGGACGCTGAAAAAATCGTCCTTGTGTGTTTCCCGCAGAGCAAGGGCAATCCCGTTTATGTCCCGTTGTATCACATAGCGGCAAAACTCGTCCTCATCAATATGGGCGGTGATAAGCTGTCTTAACTGCGTATCACTCATGCCAGGATTATGCTTTTTTATAACAGTTGCGCTCATCGTGTCCACTATGGCGTTTGCACCCTGCGCCTGTTTCAGTGCCGTTCCGTTCACATAGATTTCAAGGTCAGCCATCAGCCGGGGGAAATCCGGGTGCGCCGCCAGCTCACACAGCAGGGTATTGTCTATCCTCCCGCTTTTCAGCAGGTCAATCATTTCATCACTCAAACGCAGGTCTGCAAGATCGGCGTTTGGGTGATTTTTCATTTCAGACAGCCCCAGCAGATAATCAGCGGTCACACCGTAAAACTTCGCCAGCCGGATAAGGGCATAGTGGCTGATGTCCTTGAAGTCTTCCGTTTCGTAACTGCCCAGCGCAGACTTGGAAAGCCCGGTCTGCTCCGCAAGCTGCCCCAGCGTCAAGCCACGCTCCACACGTAGGTCTTTTAATCGCTCTTGTATGGATAAAGACATATTCACCCTCCTTGCTAGCTCAACGAAAGAGAAGCCGTTATGCTATGTACTATGCTCATAGCATAACGGCATAGGCATTTACAGTTTTATTTTACCATTTGCTACATCTTCACGAAATTTATCAACAAGCTTCGCTGTCAGCTTGGATTTACCGTAGTGTTCAAGTACAAAAGTACGATAACTTTTTCCATCTACAAGCACATCACTTTTTCTGGTCAACAACCAATTTCCGTTACCTCCTCCCTGTTCTCTAATATTCCAGTCTTTCCCATATCTTTTATAGATTTCATCTTTTTTACCTTGAACAGACATTGATTCGCTTGGAATATAAACAATTTGCATAATAGCTCCTCCTTTATTTTGTGCAAGAAGACCAGAAACCTGAATTTGTCTTTTATCTTTTTTTGATTATATCACAAATCCGAGAGCGTGGAAATAGGGAGTTTTTCAGGCTGATTTCCTACCTCTTGGATATACGGCACAGGCGGTCAAAAAGGTGTAGACTTGGGATAGTTCATCGATGGACAAGCACCTTGGAAACAGAACACGCCAAAGAAAACGGAGGGACGCATGAGCAAAAGACCCTATCAACACCTGCCGCCGCTGGAACACAGGCCGGACGGCTCCCCCTACCGCATAACCCCGCCCCAGAAGAGACGAGCCAGCGGCCTGATACGCCGGGAGTGCTGCAACTGCGAGGACGGAAACTGCCTTGCGCTGGACGATGGCGACACCTGCGCCTGTCCGCAGATGATTTCGTTCTCCGTCTGCTGCAAGTGGTTCCGCTGGGCGGTCTTGCCGCTGGACAGGACGCTGGAAGCGGAGATTTACCGGGACAGGGACTTGAAACGCTGTGCGGAGTGCGGCGGTGTGTTCGTCCCGAAGTCCAACCGGGGCAAATACTGCCCGGACTGCGCCGCCAGAGTTCACAGGCGGCAGAAAACAGAAAGTGAACGGAAAAGGAGGTCTGCTGTGGACAGTTAAGAGCGGGAAAAGCCTTGATTTGCAAGGCTCCGCAAGCCCTCAACCGGGGCGGCTGGTATCATTTATCATTCGCCCCGGAAAACGGGCCTCTAACCGTCCACAAAACACGCTATGACAAACACGATTTATATTCACCAGCCGGAAAAGGCGTTCAGTTTCACCCGGCTCCCCAATTTCCTTTTTGAAGCACCCACATTCCAGCCCTTGAGCAACGAAGCGAAGGTGCTGTATGCCTTTGTCCTGCGCCGGGCGGAGTTGTCCCGGAAGAACGGCTGGGCGGACGAGTACGGGCGGGTCTACCTGTACTACCCCATCTGCGAGGTGGTCGCTTTGCTCCGCTGCGGGCGGCAGAAAGCGGTCAACACCCTGCGGGAGTTGCAGTATGCGGGGCTGGTGGAAATCCAGAAACAGGGCTGTGGAAAACCCAACCGCATTTACCCGAAATCCTATGAAGCGGTTCCAAACACCGACTTCAAGAAATCCGGTTATGGTACGCCGGAGGGCTGAAAACCGTACTTGGCGAGTACGAAAATCAATCCTCTTGAAGTACGGAAATCTGACGGTATATAGAAATACAGAGATTAAAACCATCTATTTACATTCATTCCATTCCAATCCTATCAGAGATATTTTCGGCGGGAAAACCCGCCGGAAAGGAATGGAATGGGGAAAGGAGTTCAATGGCACAACACGCAATTTTGCGATTTGAGAAGCACAAGGGCCACCCGGCGGGGCCGCTGGAAGCCCACCATGAACGGAAAAAGGAGCAGTACGCCAGCAACCCGGACATTGACACCAGCCGGAGCAAGTACAATTTCCACATCGTCAAGCCGGATGGCCGCTACTACCATTTCATTCAGAGCCGCATCGAGCAGGCCAGATGCCGCACCCGCAAGGACAGCACTCGGTTTGTGGACACGCTGATTACCGCCAGCCCGGAGTTTTTCAAGGGCAAGTCCCCAAAGGAGATAGCGGCCTACTTCCAGAGGGCGGCGGACTTCCTCATTGACCGGGTGGGCCGGGAGAACATCGTTTCGGCTATGGTACACATGGATGAAAAAACGCCCCATCTGCACTTGGTCTTTGTGCCGCTGACAAAGGACAACCGCCTGTGCGCCAAAGAAATTATCGGCAACCGGGCCAATCTGACGAAGTGGCAGGACGATTTTCACGCCTGTATGGTGGAGCAGTACCCCGACCTGGAGCGTGGGGAAAGCGCCAGCAAGACGGGCCGGAAGCATATCCCCACCCGGCTGTTCAAACAGGCGGTCAACCTCTCCAAACAGGCGAGGGCCATTGAAGCGGTTCTCTCCGGCATTACCCCGCTGAACGCCGGAAAGAAGAAAGAGGAAGCCCTCTCCATGCTGAAAAAGTGGTTTCCGCAGATGGAGAACTTCTCCGGGCAACTGAAAAAATACAAGGTCACAATCAATGACTTGTTAGCGGAAAATGAAAAGCTGGAAGTCAGGGCAAAGGCCAGCGAAAAAGGCAAGATGAATGACACGATGGAACGGGCGAAGTTAAAAAGCGAACTGGACGATATGCGGCGGCTGGTTGACCGTATCCCGCCGGAGATTTTAGCGGAACTGAAACGGCAACAGCGGCAGCATGGAAAGGAAAGGTGATCTTATAAGTAATATCAGATACAAAAAGGAAATCGAAATCGTGACTTTTCAGGGAAAGGAAATCACACTGGAAAATCTCTCCCCGGTGTTCACGCCGGAACAGGAAGCAGCCAAACGCCGGGAACTGGAACAGCAGCTTTATGAGGTGTTCCGCAAGTACGCCGACAAGCGGGAGAGTGAGGAAGCCGGGACATAAGGTTTTCCAAACCCATCATTGATTTGCGGGGCTGCTGGCGGTATAATAGAACTGTCAGCAGCTCCGTTTCTTTTTTAAGAAAAGGAGCGACAATATGAACAATCGGATAGACGCAATCTATGCAAGACAATCGGTAGACAAAAAGGACAGCATTTCCATTGAAAGCCAGATTGAATTTTGCAAATACGAGTTGAAAGGCGGTAACTGCAAGGAATACACAGACAAAGGGTACAGCGGCAAGAACACAGACCGTCCGAAGTTTCAAGAACTGGTGCGGGACATCAAGCGGGGCTTGATTGCAAAGGTCGTGGTTTACAAGCTCGACCGTATCAGCCGTTCCATTCTGGACTTTGCCAACATGATGGAGCTGTTCCAGCAGTACAATGTGGAGTTTGTGTCCTCTACGGAAAAGTTTGATACCTCCACGCCGATGGGACGGGCCATGCTGAATATCTGTATCGTGTTCGCCCAGCTTGAACGGGAAACGATACAGAAGCGGGTGACGGACGCTTACTACTCCCGCAGTCAGCGGGGCTTTAAGATGGGCGGGAAAGCCCCTTACGGCTTCCATACGGAGCCTATCAAGATGGACGGTATCAACACAAAGAAGCTGGTGGT
>NZ_GL830931.1:10411-15757 GCF_000188175.1 Phascolarctobacterium succinatutens YIT 12067
ATCAACACAAAGAAGCTGGTGGTAAACCCGGAGGAAGCGGCCAATATCCGGCTGATGTTTGAGATGTACGCCCAGCCCACAACTTCCTACGGGGACATTACCCGGTACTTTGCCGAACAGGGGATTTTGTTCCATGGCAAAGAGCTGATACGCCCCACGCTGGCGCAGATGTTACGCAATCCTGTCTATGTGCAGGCAGACCTTGATGTGTACGAATTTTTCAAAAGTCAAGGTACAGTCATTGTCAATGACGTTGCCGATTTTACGGGCATGAACGGCTGCTATCTGTATCAAGGGCGAGATGTAAAGGCCAGCAAGAAAAACGACTTAAAAGACCAAATGCTGGTACTGGCTCCCCATGAGGGTATCGTCCCCTCCGACACCTGGCTGACCTGCCGCAAGAAGCTGATGAACAACATGAAAATCCAGTCTGCCCGGAAAGCCACCCACACATGGCTGGCAGGAAAAATCAAGTGCGGGAATTGCGGGTATGCTCTTATGAGTATCTACAATCCCTCCGGCAAACAGTATCTCCGCTGCACGAAACGGCTGGACAATAAAAGCTGTCCTGGCTGTGGGAAAATCATCACTTCGGAACTGGAAGCGGTTGTTTATCAGCAGATGGTAAAGAAGCTGGCAAGCTACAAGACGCTGACAGGAAAAAAGAAAGCGGCAAAGGCAAACCCGAAAATCACCGCCCTGCAAGTGGAACTTGCCCATGTAGACAGCGAGATTGAAAAGCTGGTGGACAGTCTGACGGGCGCGAACAATGTCCTGCTCTCCTATGTGAATGTGAAGATAGCGGAACTGGACGGGCGCAAGCAGGAACTTCTGGCAAGGATAGCGGAGTTGACTGTGGAGGCCATCAGCCCGGAACAGGTCAGCCAGATTTCCGGCTACCTCGATACCTGGGAGAATGTATCTTTTGATGACAAGCGGCGTGTGGTGGATTTGATGATCACCACCATAGCCGCCACAAGCGACAGCTTGAACATCACATGGAAAATCTGACTGGCGGCACCCCTCCCGTCAGATACCTACCCTGTGTAGTCCCTTGTAAACTGTACTTTATATCTCACTCAAACTTCGCACACCTGAAACCCTTACTATTATATCATATTCCGATTTTCTTCATCAAAAATACGGCAGAGAATCCTGCGTTTCCTCTTGGATTCTCTGCCGTAATCCTTTTTTCCTGCTTATGCTCTGATTTCCGTCCCGTCCTTGAAGGTCACCCGGATATCGTCTTTGCTGTACACTGTGATGAAATCCACCAGGCTGCCCCACAGCCGGGCATCGAACTCCTTAATGAGATCCTGATTCCTAAGCTCCTTGATGAAGCTGTCCATCTGACGGCTCCGGGCCTTGCGATACTGGATGGCTTCACAGGTCTTGTCGTACTGCGTCTTCGCTGCTTCATACCGACTGACCAGTTCGTTGTAGTTCCGGTCATAATCATCCTGGTTCTGCGCGACCCTGGCGTTCTCGGCTATGAGCTGCTGTATCTTGTCGGCCAGCAGGTTCAAATCTGTGCTTATCCTGTCCCGCTCCTCTTCCAAGTCTTCTGTGTCAGTGAGCCGTTCCTTCAGCAGTGTGATGCTGTCAAGTACGTCCGCTTTGTTTTCGATGAGCTGATTGACGGCCCGGACGAAGGCTTCCTTGATATCATCCTCTGTCAGATGTGGTGTCTTGCAATGGCTCTTGAACTTATCGTTGCATCGGTAGATGGTTCTGCGGTACTTGTCGGTCGAATGCCAGACCTTGGCCCCGTACCAGCCTCCGCACTGGCCGCACTTGATTTTGCTGGAGAAGATGGATACGCCGCTGTAACGTCCCCTGCCTTCACGCCGCCGCTTGATTTCTTCCTGTACCCAGTCGAAGACCTGCGGGCTGATGATGGCTTCGTGGTTATTTTCCACATAGTACTGCGGCACTTCCCCTTCATTCGCTTTCGTTTCTTTGGTCAGGAAGTTGACGGTGAACCGCTTCTGCAGCAGGGCATCGCCCTTGTATTTCTCATTTGTCAGGATGCTCTCTACCGTCCCCGGATACCAGCGTTTCTTTCTTGCCGGAGTTTCCAGCCCTCTGGAAGTCAGCTCCCTGGCAATGGAGTGGAAGGTATACCCGTCCAGGAACAAGCGGTAAATCAGTTTCACCGTCTTGGCCTGTTCCCGGTTGACGACCAGATTCCCGTCAGGCCCTTTGTCATAGCCGAGAAAATGCCTGTAGGGAACACTCACCTTGCCATCAGCGAACCGCTTCCGATGACCCCAGGTGACGTTTTCCGAAATGCTCCGGCTTTCTTCCTGCGCCAGGGAACTCATGATGGTGATGAGGAGTTCGCCCTTGGCATCGAGCGTCCAGATGTTTTCCTTCTCGAAATAAATCTCGATGCCCTTATCCTTGAGCTTGCGTACCGTTGTCAGGCTGTCTACGGTATTTCTGGCAAAGCGGCTGACTGATTTTGTGACGATGAGGTCGATTTTCCCATCCATGGCATCCCTGACCATCCGCTTGAAACCATTGCGGTGACGCGTGTTGGTCGCCGAGATGCCTTCATCGGTGTAGATGCCGACAAATTCCCAGTCATCCCGTTCCCTGATATAGTTCGTATAATAATCGACCTGTGCTTCATAGCTGCTGATCTGGTCATCATGGTCCGTGGAAACCCTGGCATAGCCCGCTACTCTCCGCTTCTTCCGGCTGTTAATCGGAGCCGCCGTATAACGGCTGATGGTGGCCGGGATGGCCCTTACTGTCTTTGCCACTTTTCTCCGCTCTCCTTTCTCCGTGCCTTGGGACGCCGCTTGGATGGCGTAGGCGTATAAGAAATCTCTTCTGTTCTCCCACTCTTGAAATGGACAGTCAGGCAGTCTGGCTTTCCGGCTTCGATAGATTCCACTTTCCCCCGGAATCTATCCTCATCAAAGTCCTCTAACCCCATGGTCTCTGCGGCCACACGCTTCAGGTCATCTTCCCGGATGCTGACCGATTCACATTTGCCGCCTTTGCTGCATCGCCAATAAACAGGCCTGTCATGCTTCGTTTTACACCGCCGGAAAGAGGATCCGCACAAGGCGCACCGGATGCGGGTCGTAAAGACGGAGAACCGTGTTCCCTTGCCATTGGCCATGTAGTTTTTCATCCATGCCCTCTGACGATCCTTATACTCATCGGTCCAGCAATCCTTCTTCGCCGTTGATACCCAGTGCCGGATAAGTTTCTGTCCGTTTTTCATACAGAAAACCATCACATGGTATTCTGGCACTACTATCTTTTCGACCCGGTCAAGAAACGCCTGCTCATCGAAATCATCCAGGCCTAGGACTTCTGTACTCTCCTTCACGAGGACTGCATGCGGGATACTGCCTTTTGCGCCGCAATTCCGGCCTTTCAGTTTATGGGAGCCGCAATCCCAGAATTCTTCAAAGCCCCGGTCTGTGCGGCGATTGTGCATATAACTCCGACCGCAGATGCCGCATTTGATTTTTCCCGTGAAGCAGGTCGTGTTCAAGGACTTATTGGCCAGCGCCCCCAGTTCCTTTCGCCGCGCCATCTCCTGCTGCACGTAATCAAAGGTTTCCTTGTCGATGATAGGCTCATGCGTATTTTCAACATAATACCTAGGAAGTTCGCCCCGGTTCTTCTTCCGCTTCTTGAGGATTGGATCCGTCACATATTCCTTCTGGAAAAGCATATTGCCAGTATAGGTAACATTGGTCAGGACAACCCTGATGTTGGAATCCATCCAGCGGCAGCCATTCCGGGTCGTGATGCCTTCGGCAGCAAATTCCCGTTCGGTTTCAAGACGTGACTTGCCATCAAGGAAATTCTGGAAGATGCGCCTGACAACAGCTGCTTCCTCGGGAACTACCACCAGGTTATCCCCTTCCCAGCGATACCCGTAAACACGGAACCGCCCGTTAGGATTCCCCTGCTCAAATTGTTTCTTGATGCGCCACCGGATATTTTCACTAATGGAACGGCTTTCCTCCTGGGCAAAAGATGCCAGGATGGTCATCATAAGCTCGCCGTCCCCGCTCATGGTATGGATATTCTCTTTTTCAAACCAAACTTCGATGCCCAGCTCTTTCAGATGCCGGACGGTACGCAGAAGGTCTACGGTGTTGCGTGCGAAGCGCTGGATGGACTTGGTCAGGATGCTGTCTATCTTCCCGGCTTCGGCATCTTCCAGCATCCGCAGGAATTCCTGCCTCTTCTTCATCCCCGTCCCAGAGATGCCATAGTCGGCATAGACCCCGGCGTATTCCCAGTCCGGGTTCTTCTGGATGAGGCTGCTGTAATAACTGACCTGCGCCGAAAGGGAATGGTGCATCCGCTCCGATTCCATGGATACGCGGGCATAGGCTGCGACTTTCTTTCTTTGCTTCAAATTTGGTATGCGTCGTTCAATCTTACGGATAGTCCGCATAGAATCAGCTCCTTTCGACACTATATATCACTCTGTTTGATACAATTATCAAGTGTATAAGTCCCCGGAAAAAGGCTGATAGCGGCGAAGCATCTCCTGCTCGAAGTCCCGGTACTCCTTCCCGGTGATGAGCTTTTCGGCCAGCATCCGCCTTGCCAGATACATCGCCATCTGGAAGGCTGTTTCATTTTGAAACGACCTCTTATCCATGGCGGACACCTCCGAACCGGTATGCAATATAGCATGCGTGGGAGCAGAACTTCCGATGGCTGTTGCCGTAGACAGTGAATTTCTTCCCGCAAGCCGGACAGGTATAGTTGTAGACTGCCTTCCGCTTCACCAGCTCCAGATGTGCGTTCCACCACTTATTCCGGCAGGCATCGCAGCAGAACCGTTTCCGCTTCCGTCCCGTATTCTGCTCAATCGGCTTTCCGCACTGCTCGCAAACTGAGGCTGCCGACTTCGCCGCCAGGCTGTGCCGCCGGCAGAACGACTTCACTGTATTGATGGAAATCTGGAGCCGCGCCGCTATCCTGCCATATCCTGCCCCATCCCGGCGCATGGCAATGATCTGTTGTTTCTGTTCGTCCGTCATGATGGACACCTCCTGAAAATTTAGCTTTCAGGAGTAATAGGACAGAACAGCTATCGTTAAGTACTTCAAAAGAAGATTCAACAGGACTTATCTATTTTTAGATATAGTCTTTTCAGTTTTATCTAAAGCTTGACATTATAGTCATATGATGACTATAATAAACCTACCTCAGAAAGGGAGATTATACTATGTCATATAATCGTTACAAAAATACGCAAAAAAGAAAAAATTATCTATTAATCCATAATAAGGAAAAGTATGATAGAGTATCTATCATACTTCCAAAAGGAACAAAAGAAAAAATAAAAAGGCTAGATAT
>NZ_GL830932.1:0-146 GCF_000188175.1 Phascolarctobacterium succinatutens YIT 12067
GATATAATCGTAGCGGATGATAAAAACACGCATTATAATCTGGAAATGCAGGTGAAAAACAAGGAGAATCCCGATACGGACACCTACGTTCTGCCTAAGCGTTCCCGTTATTACCAGGCGCTGCTTGATATTGATTTGCTGCAGAA
>NZ_GL830932.1:254-726 GCF_000188175.1 Phascolarctobacterium succinatutens YIT 12067
TCATTTTTATCTGCGTTTTTGATTTCTTTGAACAGGATCATTACGTTTATACCTTTAAAAAGTGTTGTCTGGAAAATCGGGAGTTGGAGCTTTCCGATGAAGCAACCACCATGATTTTAAACACGAAAGGTACGCATGGCGATATTTCTAAAGACATCAAGAGCTTTTATGATTATGTAAACAACCACATTGTAACTACTGATTTCACTAAGCAGATTGACGACGAAATCAGCTATCTCAAATTAGATACGAAAGTGAGGCGAGAATTTATGCTTATGGAAGCACGTTTATTAGATGAAAGACGTGAAGGCGAAGCTGTGGGTATTGCCAAAGGCGAAGCTAAAGAGAAACTCGCTACTGCTAAGCGTCTTTTCCGCATGGGACTTTCCGTGCAGGATATCGCCAAGGCTACTTCTCTCCCGATTGAGCAGGTTGAAGCATTGCAAGCTGAGCATTCCTGCAAATAATTTTT
>NZ_GL830933.1 GCF_000188175.1 Phascolarctobacterium succinatutens YIT 12067
TAAAGACGAGTTGTAAAGATTTTTCCATGGGTGATTGCTCCTTTGTGTCATAATGATTATTTAAGTTAAATGCTTATTGTGAGAATTTAGGGTAGCAGAGAGGCTCCCCTAGGGGGGACAAGGTGAATTGCCCGCAGGGCAAGAGAGGGCGCCCTGGGGCGGCTGTGAAGTGGTAAACTTATTTTAGACACAGAGGGGGTATTTTTTGTACAGATAATATATAATGGAATACACCAATATATATATCACTGAACAAAGAATACTTCAGTCTAAACAGGAGGTTTACCATGAAATACACTAAACAAGAAAAATTAGACATTGGTCGACGAATATATGACAGTGAGATTACTCGCTATCAAGCTGCAGAGTTATATAAAATTTGCGAAGGTACAGCACGCACTTATATGCGTATGTACAGAGATGCAAATAACCTGCCTGCAAAAAATTGTAAACAACAAAAATGTAATATAATACGTCCCGATTCCCCAGCACTTTCTGCAAATACGGATGACTTTCAATCCATGACCAAGGAAGAATTAATTCGTGAATTGCTTAAAGCAAGAATTGCAGAAGCCAGATTAAAAAAAGGCTATGCGGTGAAAGGGGATGGTACAGTAATTCTATACGGCAAGAAGAATACCAAGTAGTATTAGAGCTTTCCGGAGAATTTCCAGTAAAACTTATATGCGAAACCATGAATATCCAGCGCAGTAGTTTCTATGCTTGGAAAAAGAAGCTTGCGCATCCTTCTACAAGAATGAAGAGCCTGCTTAGCAATATTTTACTTTTTAAAGAGTACCATGCTAAGTTTCCTTCTCATGGGTATCGTTGGCTTAACGCTAAGATTCGTTTGGATACTGGTCTTGTACTTTCAGATGCATATGCACATAAGTGCTGTAAAATCACTGGCATTAAGAGTCAAGCCAAGCATTATAAATACAAAAAGCCAGGAGATTCATACCGTGTTTTTCCTAATCTGCTTATGACAGAAATACAGATTGACGGACCACTGCAATGTATTGTAAGCGATATGACTGCTTTTTATGTAAAAGGGATCTATTATGAGCTAACATTGTATATGGATCTTTGGAATAATGAAATTGTAAGCCATTCTCTATCTTCCAAACGTGGTGACCGTATGACATATATTAGCGGTCTGGAGGATTTAATTGCTTTAAAGAAGCAGTATCCGGAATATGAAATGATCTTGCATTCAGACCAAGGATCTGTTTACACATCTAAGGCATTTAACGACTTGTTGCCAATGTATAGCATTACTCATTCCATGTCTCGTGCCGGAACACCTACCGACAATGCAGCAATGGAAGCGATTAATGGTTGGATAAAGGCAGAAATGTTTACCGATTTTCATGTAACAGGCGAAAGGCCTGTTGTAGATGAAGTAAAAGAATATATTCACTTCTTTAATGAACAGCGTCCAGCTTATTCGTTAAACTATCTGACGCCAACTCAATATCGCAAGTTGCATTACGAACGGATATCTGACTAACAGATAATTTTTTGTTGTATATTTTTTTATGATTTGTGTCTAAAATTTGTTGACTAGTGCAGCTGTCACCCGATAGGGTGACTGAGAGGGGACTGAAAGCAATGTTGCTTTAGGCAGAACCCCTCTCCGCCTCGACAAGCTCGGCACCT
>NZ_GL830934.1 GCF_000188175.1 Phascolarctobacterium succinatutens YIT 12067
TTAAAATATTCTGAAAAACGGTTTAAAATGTTGCTTAAGTCACACATAAGTTGATATTTTTAGGATAATATTAAGACAACGGGAATGTAGAAATAAACTGTGATAAGTTATATTTATACATTACGTAAAAATTTATAAAAGGAGGAAACTGTTATGTCACCTGCTATTAAGTGTTTGATTCTGTTAGCTGTGGTTGCATTATTTTTCATTACCGAACTTATTCCATTAGCAATCACTGCTACTGCCGGTGCTATCGCCTGCGGTCTGTTGGGGTTATTGCCTGCTAAGCAAGTTTTTAGCGGCTTATCCAATTCTACCGTAGTATTGTTTGCCGGCATGTTTGTCGTAGGTGCAGCGATGTTTTACACCGGTTTGGCACAGTCCATAGGTAACAAAGTTGTACACCTGTGCGGAACCGGTGAAAACAGCCTGATGTTTGGTCTGATGATTGTCGGCACTGCACTGTCTTCCGTGCTCTCCAACACCGGTACTGCGGCCTGCTTGCTGCCTGTAGCATTAGGCATCTGCTCCGCAGCGAAGATTCCTGCTTCCCGTCAGTTAATGCCGTTGGCATTTGCCTGCGGTTGGGGCGGTATCATCACCATGGTAGGTACTCCGCCTAACATCATTGCAACCGGCGCTCTGACTGCTGCCGGCCTGCCGAGCTTTGGCTTCTTCGAATTTGCCTGGATCGGTATTCCGGTATCCATTGCCGGCATGCTGTACATGATGTTTATCGGTAAACACCTGCTGCCGAAGGTTGAGCTTGATGCTGACCAGGATATTGAGCAGGAAATCGAAGCTACCAGCACTGACAGCAAAAAACAGATTATCTCCGGTGCTATCCTGATTGCCGTTGTTCTGGTAATGGCTCTCGATATCAAAGGCGTAACTCTGGAAATGGCTGCTATTATCGGCGCGCTGATTTGCGTACTGACCGGCTGCTTAACCGAAAAACAGGCTTATGCTTCCATTGACTGGGTAACCATCTTCCTGTTCGCAGGTATGATGCCTGTATCCACCGCTATGGATAAAACCGGCGCCGGCAAGCTCATTGCTGAATGGACTGTTGGTCTGATGGGCGGCGATCCGTCTCCGATGGTTGTAACTGCTGTACTGTTTGCACTCTCCTGCATCCTGACTCAGTTCATGTCCAACACCGCGTCCGCAGCTCTTCTGTGCCCGATTGGTGTAGCAATTGCTAAGCAGCTCAACGCTGACCCGAAGGCTGTTATCATGGCAATCGCTGTTGCAGCATCCTGCGCATTCGCAACTCCGGTAGGTACCCCTCCGAATACTCTGGTTCTTGGCCCCGGCGGCTACAAATTCATGGACTATGTTAAAGCAGGTACCGGTCTGGTTATCGTATGCTTCGTCGTATCCCTGATTGTAATTCCTATCGTATGGCCGTTCTTCCCGGGCAAGTGAGTTGAATGTAATATTTTGACAAATTAGTACTTACTTTACTTAAAAAACTAAAGAAAGTAGTAAAAATGCCGTGCGATATTGCATGGCATTTTTGCTTTAATAAAAATGAGAGAGTTGGGTAAAATACAGTTGATAAAAGGGATTTTGAAATATATGCAGTTAATTCTAAAAGAAAGAAATAACGCCTAGGGATTTATGATAGCGTGGTCATATATGGAATATGAAGAGCTGGTGCTAAAAAATGTGTTGCTTGCGCAACAGAAGCGCAGAAAAAATGCTGTTATTATAAATTCAACAAAGCAAATAACAATACTTAATAAAGTAAAAAAGATTGCTTTGACATGTACTTTCACAAAGCTATAATTAAAGTTATATATAATGTCCAGATGACATTTTATATAAAATTTTTTTACAAAGGAGGAACTTAAAATGTCCCCTGCAATTAAGTGTTTAATCCTCTTGGCAGTAGTTGCGTTATTCTTCGTAACCGAACTCATTCCTTTGGCAATTACTGCAACCGCTGGCGCTATTGCGTGCGGCCTGTTAGGCCTGATTCCTGCTAAACAAGTATTTAGCGGCTTGTCTAACTCCACCGTTGTCCTGTTCGCCGGCATGTTCGTTGTTGGTGCAGCAATGTTCTACACCGGTTTAGCTCAGGCTATCGGTAACAAAGTAGTTCATCTGTGCGGCACTGGTGAAAACAGCCTGATGTTTGGTCTGATGGTTGTTGGCACCGTACTTTCTTCCGTGCTTTCCAACACCGGTACTGCAGCTTGCCTGTTGCCTGTAGCATTAGGTATCTGTTCTGCAGCTAAGATTCCTGCTTCCCGTCAGTTAATGCCTTTGGCATTTGCCTGCGGTTGGGGCGGTATCATCACCATGGTTGGTACACCGCCTAACATCATTGCAACTGGTGCAATGACCGCTGCCGGTCTCCCTGCATTCGGCTTCTTCGAATTCGCATGGATCGGTATTCCTGTATCTATTGCCGGTATGCTGTACATGATGTTCATCGGCAAACATCTGCTCCCGAAGGTTGAGCTTGATGCTGATCAGGAGATCGAACAGGAAATCGAAGCTAACAGCACCGATTCCAAGAAAATGGTCATCTCCGGTATTATCCTGCTGGCAGTTGTTATCGTAATGGCACTGGGTATCAAAGGCGTAACCCTTGAGATGGCTGCTATCATCGGCGCTCTGGTTTGCGTACTGACCGGTTGCTTGACTGAAAAACAAGCTTATGCTTCTATCGACTGGGTAACCATCTTCCTGTTCGCAGGTATGATGCCTGTATCCACCGCTATGGATAAAACTGGCGCTGGCAAACTCATCGCTGAATGGACCGTTAGCCTGATGGGCGGCTCTCCTTCTCCGTTGGTTGTAACCGGTGTACTGTTCATCCTGTCCTGCGGTCTGACTCAGTTCATGTCCAACACCGCATCCGCAGCTCTGCTGTGCCCGATCGGTATTGCAATCTCCAAACAATTAGGC
Organism: Phascolarctobacterium succinatutens YIT 12067; assembly: GCF_000188175.1. Classification (GTDB taxonomy): domain Bacteria; phylum Bacillota; class Negativicutes; order Acidaminococcales; family Acidaminococcaceae; genus Phascolarctobacterium_A; species Phascolarctobacterium_A succinatutens. The sequence continues at coordinate 2,920 of NZ_GL830934.1, forward strand.
GCTGACCCGAAGGCAGTTCTGATGGCTATCGCTGTTGCAGCATCCTGCGCATTCGCAACTCCGGTAGGTACTCCTCCGAACACCCTGGTACTTGGCCCTGGCGGATACAAATTCATGGACTATGTAAAAGCTGGTACCGGTCTGGTTCTGGTAGCTTTCGTAGTATCCCTGGTTGTTATTCCGATGGTTTGGCCGTTCTTCCCCGGCAAATAATTACAGTCTGACGAATAAAGCACCATGTGCTTCGTCACAAATACCTTGACGTACTAGGAGTACGCCGGCGGCATCTGTTCCTCGCCTCTGGCACTTTCTCGCCAGCCTAGTGATTGGAACAAAAGACGAATAAAGCACCATATGCTTCGTCACAAATGCAAATCAATCCCCGTCGCGAAAGTGACGGGGATTTTTGTTTGCCTAAAAAATTTAAGTTTCGATATATGGGGCTGATACACATAAAAAAGCACAGAGGTTTGCTGTTAAAAAATCAGCTTCTCTGCGCTTTGTTTTTTATTTCTTGATTTCTACGTCTACCTCGAATAAACGCTTCCAAGGGAAGGAGAGGGTGAATTTAGTGCCTCTTGTTATAGAATAGCTGTTGGCCATGCTTTGGCAGTCGGCAGTAATCTGCTGCAGGATGTTTTTTTCTTCTGTAGCAAGATCATATTTCAAATCCTCACGGTTATGCTTTTCTAGCTCGTTGGAAATGCTGCGGCGGGCATTGCTCTGGTAAAACCAATCGTCGATAAGGCGTTGGCGCAGCAATCTGCTGCGTGCTTCGCTGCTCATATCGCGTGCGATAAGCCCTTGGGCGATGGCATAGCCTACGGCGTTGTCAGCTGTATTCCAGCCATTGTAGGCTGCTAACGGCTGCAGGTTGATGCTGTTGGCCAGCAGGCTCATAAAGCCGTTGTCAGCACCGTTGGAATAGCTGATATCGGCCAGGGAAACATTGCGCCCGGAACGGAGCAGCTGCCCCAGGATTCCAACAAAATTTTTGTTGCCGGCAGATGCGAAGGGCTGATTGTCGTCTGCTGTGGAATCCTTGACGATACCGTCCTGCGGCGTATTGAGTGCCAAAATAAGGTCAGCGTTGTCCGCAGATTGTGCCTGTACTGCACCGGCAGCGATAATCTGCTGCGGTACGCTGTCCTGCAAGCGAGCATCGCTGTACTGGGGCAGGGTGGAGGCTCCGGCTCCTACGCTGTACAGGGGATAGACGGAAGGTTTGGTGCCGTTGGCCTCGTTGTAGGCACGGGCGATTAAAAGCAGTCCGAGCTGATCAACTCCGTCCAAAATCTGAAAGCAGTCCCTGCTCATATCAAAGGTGCTGAGGCTGATTTTGCGTCCTTCCATGTGCGTAGCGGAAAGAGTAGCATTGTCATCCTTGCCGATGGCAAAATAATGAAATTTGCCGTTGCGGGCCATGCGTGTAAGCTCCTGGTTAACAAGCAAATTTTTTTCACGTCGCTCCAACCAGTCGCCCAATTCAGCTTTTTTCATGTTGCGTTCCAGTGCCTGCATAGTCAGCTTTTCTGCAGGCGACAGCTTACCCTGGTCCTGTTTGTCAAGCAGCTGGCTGTAGGCAAAGATACTTGGGCCTATGGTGCTGTAGTATGGCGGTTCTACACGTCCTTTGCTGGCACGCGGGGTGCGCATAATCGTCGAAAAAGCATAAAGCTTTATCGGCAGGGTAGTTTTCAGCTTGTAAAGATGATTAACGCGCTTTTGCAGCTCCTCTTGGCTTACGTTGTGTGTGCGCGAGCCGACAAGGCCGCCGTAAACAAGGCTGTCTGTGCTGATAACTGCGGCATCGGCCTTGGGAGCCTTGTGCTCCAGCCAGTCCCAGATAGCTTCGGGATTACCGTTTTTTTCGTTAGTGGCAATATATTTTTCAGGCGGCAGAATAATTTTACAGTTTGCTGCCTCCATTGTCTGCTTTACATAGGCGGAGCAGACAGGTCTGTTGTCTAATGGTACATAGAGAATAGTCAGGCGTTTGGCCTGGACGGAAACCGGCATCAGTAAAGCAGCTGTGCATATGGCTGCTGCCAGCTTATGGCGCCGAAATGTGAATTTTGCCATGCGTACGCCTCCTTGATTATTAACAGTTCTGGATATATACGTTTTATAAAGGTTAATATACATGCACAAAGGACTCGTTATTTGGCATGTTTACAAGTAGAAGAATTTATTTTCTTATTATACTATGAAATAAAAGTTTTTTCCAGTGGAAGCTTGACAAGCATTGCCGGTGTGCTATAATAAACTGGTAAATGAAAATAGTAACAGTAATGCGAAGGAATTGCCGTCGTGGATGGTTCTACAGAAAATGCTGCCGTGGCTGAGAGCAGCAGGAAGGAAACGAAGGGCGCACCGCCTTCAAACTGACTGCGGAACGCGCAAGCAAGTATGCCAGTCCGTATTACCGGCGTTAACGGTACCGAGTGGGCATATGTTACTACATATGTCAATGAGGGTGGAACCGCGGATAACTCCGTCCCTTTGGTGTGGGACCGGGGTTTATTTTTTTGCCCGGACTGCACTGTTTACGATACATTATGTTAGGAGGAAACAAAAATGTCTGAGGAAAACAAATTTAGCTTTGAAAACAAGGAATACCGCCAAACCTATTGGCATACCTGCTCCCATGTGCTGGCGCAGGCTATGAAGAGACTTCATCCGGATGTTAAGCTGGCCATTGGTCCGAGCATTGACAACGGTTTCTATTATGATTTCGATACTCCGGCTCCGTTCACTCCGGAGGATCTTGCTGCACTGGAAGGCGAAATGCGTAAAATCTGCAAAGAAAAGCTGAAATTAGAGCGCTTTGAGCTGCCGCGTGCAGAGGCTGTAAAATTCATGGAAGAAAAAGAAGAACCTTATAAAGTTGAACTGATTAACGACCTGCCTGAGGATGCTGTTATCAGCTTCTACAAACAAGGCGACTTCACTGACCTTTGTGCAGGCCCGCATCTTGATTCCACCGGCCGTATTAAAGGCAACGCTATTAAACTGACCTCCGCTACCGGCGCTTACTGGCGTGGCGATTCTAACCGCAAGATGCTGCAACGTATCTATGGTATTGCTTTCCCGAAGAAGGAAGAGCTGGATGCATATCTGGAACAGCAGGCAGAGGCTTTGAAGCGTGACCATAACAAACTGGGCCGTGATCTGGAATACTTCACTACTGTTGATTATATCGGCCAAGGTCTGCCTATCCTGCTGCCGAAAGGTGCACGTGTAATCCAACTGCTGCAACGTTGGGTTGAGGATGTGGAACAAAAACGCGGCTATCTGCTGACCAAGACTCCACTGATGGCAAAACGCGACCTGTACCGCATTTCCGGTCACTGGGATCATTATCTTGACGGCATGTTCATCTTGGGCGACCCGCATGACGAAACTAAAGAATGCTTCGCTCTGCGTCCTATGACCTGCCCGTTCCAATATCAGGTTTTCCTGAACCGTCAGCGTTCCTATCGTGAGCTGCCGATGCGCTTGGGCGAAACCTCTACTCTGTTCCGTAACGAGGACAGCGGCGAAATGCACGGTCTGATTCGTGTGCGTCAGTTCACTATTTCCGAAGGGCATCTGATTCTTCGTCCTGACCAACTGGAAGAAGAATTTAAGGGTTGCCTGGATCTGGCTAAATACTGCCTGGAAACTGTCGGCATGCTGGATAAATGCACCTTCCGCTTCAGCCAATGGAATCCTGCAAACCCGAACAACAAATATGAAGGTACCGCTGAGCAATGGGATCATGCACAGGCTGCTATGAAGAAAATCCTTGATGACCTTGGTGTTAACTATGAGGTTGGCTTTGACGAGGCTGCTTTCTACGGTCCGAAGCTGGATATCCAGTTCCACAATGTATTTGGCAAAGAAGATACCATCGTTACTATTCAGATTGATATGCTGCTGGCAGAAAAATTTGGTATGTACTACGTTGATGAGAATGGCGAGAAGAAGCTGCCGTATATCATTCACCGTACTTCCCTGGGCTGCTACGAGCGTACTCTGGCATACCTCATCGAAACCTATGCAGGCGCACTGCCGACCTGGATGGCTCCGGAGCAGGTTCGTTTCCTGCCGGTAACCGATCGTGCTGTTGACTACTGCTATGAGCTGGCTCATAAGCTGGAGGCTAACGGCTATCGTGCAACTGTTGATGCACGCAATGAAAAAATCGGCAAGAAGATCCGTGAAGGTCAGCTGGAAAAAATCCCGTACATGCTGGTTGTCGGCGATCGCGATATGGAAAACAATACCGTTTCTCCGCGTAACCGTACCGAAGGCGATATGGGCGCTATGAGCTTCGAAGCATTTGAAGCAATCCTGAAGGATGTAGTTGATTCTAAGGCTAAAAAATAATATTTTCGGCTTCTGCTGAGATAAAAGAGCGAAGGCTGTTCTGTTAAAAGAGCAGTCTTCGTTTTTTAATTCTCAGGGTATTTGGGACTTTAGCATTGTAAATCTTGTGAGATTGGTCTTGAACATTTAAACAAGCCTCCGATATACTATTATACGAAGTTATATCAGAGGCTTGTTTTATTTAAGCGTATATAGAGAAAATGCGCTTGTACTGTATTTTATTTTGTTTTGACACCCGTATCTGTCCATACCTGCAGTTCTACTTCAAATATTCTGGCCCAAGGGAGCTTGGTACCGACGCTGAGGTCGCGCAGATAATAGCTATGGCCGTTTTGTTGGTAGAAGGGTGTGCGTCCCAAATTATCGTGCAGCAGCTTATATGCCTGCAGGCTGAGCTTTCCCTGGATATATTGCTCTGTTTTCGTTTTATCTTCGCTGGCCAGCTCTACGGGATTTATACCAAAGGCTTCCAATTTTTGTCGCAGTTTGGGATGCACCAGCTTTTGGTAATAATAATCTTCGAGGATACGTTCTGCCGTAAAGTTCAGGTTGGCAGCATAGAGTGCTGCCAACCGCTCGGTGTCCGCGCCTGCTGTCTGCAGCTGACGCAGGCGGCCGCAGAAAAGCAGTCCCTGTGCCAAAGCTGTGCCTGACGAATTGCTGAAGGTGTTCCAGGCGGCGTAGGCGGCGAGCTTATTGATTTGCACATTATTTGCCAAAAGCTGCGGCAGCATCAGCTCTTCTGCTTCAAAGTTGGCGCTGCTGTCGATGAGTGCAACCTTATAGCCCTTGTCCAGCATTTGCTGCAGCTCTTGTGCCTGCTTGGCAGACGGACGGAAATCGTCGTTACCGCAGTTAACATAGCAGATGAGGTCTGCACTATCCGGCGTGCTTGCTTCTGAAGCTCCCATGAGCTTCAACTGGTTGCGCAGCGCTGCACCGACGCAGACAGCCATATAGGGCATATCCGCACCTTCTGCTTTGGGAGAAGTATAATGCAGGTAAACCTTGGGCTGCCAGCTGCTTTGCTGCAGATAGTAGCGCGTGAGCAGCAGAGAGGCTATTTCATCAGCACCGTAGGTGAGCTGTGCCTGCTGCTGCAGTTTTTGGGCAGCGATGCTGCTTTGAATCTTGACGGCACTGGCGTGCGGCAGTCCGATGGGTGAAGCATCGTCCTGTCCGAAGGTTATTTGTCTGTCGTCCGTGGCAAGCTGAAGCAGGCCCAGGTTAAAGCGGTCGCTCTGCTGATAACGGCTGCGATATTTGTCCAGAACCTTGGCGGGAATTTTAGCTTCTGTGCGGCGCAGCTCCTGCGTGAGGGCGAAGCTGCCGGTGATGCGCACCATGTCGGCAAGCTGGGAATAGCGCATCAGCTGATATTGATACCAACGGTCCGGCAAAAGCTGGTCGCTGACGAGCAGACGTGGAATAACGGAGAAGATTGCCTGTTGCTTTGCCGGAGAAAGCTGCTGCAGATGCTTTAGCAGCGCATCCTCCTCTGTCGGGGTGGCGGTGTTCATGCGGGCGGCCAGCAGACCGCCGTGCAGCAGATTATCGGCAGAAATGATGCTGTAATCGTATTTGGACTGGTTTATCTGCAGCCATTGTAAAAGTTTTTGTCTGTCAGACGGCGTCCGGTAGTTGTCAAGACAGGCTTTTGGCGGTAAAATTACATTTAGGCCTGCAAGTGCGCCCAGCTTTTGCACCATGGTGCTGCAGACGGGGCGGCTGTCCAGCGGCAGCAGCAAAATGCTTTGCGTTGGCGTCGGCTGCGGCAGCCTGAGCGGAGTGCTTGAAGGCAGCGCAAGGCGTAAGCAGATGCCTGATATCAGCAGTATGGAGCAAATCATGAAGATTATTTTGCTTGAATTGCGCATAAGGGTGTCCTTTGAAAGAAAATGTAGAGAATATTTAAGATTAATTTCCCCTTCCGTCAGCTCATTACATTCGCTGACACCTTCCCCGGTGGGGCAGGCGAGAAAGTGATTGCGAAAGCTGACTGCTTGCCTTCCCCTACGGGGAAGGTGCCGAACGAAGTGAGGCGAAAGGGGGCGAAATGCCATCTTACCCCAATTATAACACAGAGGAGCAGTATATGAGAATAATTACCGGCAAGGCCCGCGGCCTGCAGCTGACTGTACCGAAAACATACGATGTACGGCCGACTGCGGACAGGGTTAAGGAATCCGTTTTTAATATTATAGGCAGTAAGATTATCGGCGCTGAGGTGCTGGACCTTTTTGCGGGTACAGGTAACCTGGGGCTGGAAAGCTGGAGCCGTGGTGCTGCAGCTGTTACATTTATTGACGCGAGCAAGGAATCGCTGCGACTGGTGCGCAGCAATATTGTCAAGTGCCGTGCTGAGGCTGACTGCAGGGTGCTGCAGGGAAGCGCTCCGGCAGTTGCGGAAAGACTGGCGGCAGCAGGGGAGCTGTTTGACTTTGCTTTTTGCGACCCGCCGTACAATAAGGGCTGGATTGAGCAGATAATTGCGCTTCTGGGCAAAAAGTCGTTTTTGCGCCCGGGAGGCTATCTGGTTGTGGAGCGCAGCGCGCATAACGCACTGCCGGAGCTGCCGGCAGGCTGCGAGCTGGTACGCAGCAGCCGTTACGGTGAGACAATAGTGGATTTTATTTGTTATAATATGTTATAATATATAGTATTTTGGAGAATAAAAAGGATTCTCGGCTTTTATGTCGAATAAAATACAAGATATAATATGGGAATTTCTTTGGTCATTTTTTTGATTAAGGATAGATTAGGAGGTCTGGCTATGCGCAGAGCAGTTTGTCCAGGAAGCTTTGATCCTGTTACCAAGGGTCATATTGATATTTTTGAAAGAGCAAGTGCGATGTTTGATGAGCTGATTATCAGTGTTTTTCATAATCCCGGTAAGGATAAGGCCATGTTTTCCATGGAAGAGCGTGTGGAAATGCTTAAGGAAGCAACCAAGCATATTCCTAATGTAAGAGTAACCTGTTTTTCCGGATTGCTGAACGAATTCTGCAAAAAGGAAGAGGCTCCTTTTATCGTCAGAGGCTTGCGTGCTTTTACCGATTTCGAATATGAATTCCAAAGAGCATTGCTTTTGAAAAAAATCGATAATGATCTGGAAACAGTTTTTATTATGACCAATGCCAAATATTCCTTCGTCAGCTCCTCCGGTGTGCGCGAGCTGGCAACCTTTGGCGGTCAGCTGAAGGATTTGGTACCTGAATGTATTGAAGAACGCGTACGCAAGCATGTTTACAAAAAGTTTGAATAGATTTTAGAGGGGTTGATATCATGATTGAACGCAACAAAACTAACGTAGCACTTGATGGACTTTTTGAGCAATTTCTTAATTTGATATCCGAGGCAAGACGTGTTCCTTTGGTAGATAAGATTATGGTTGATGAAAATGATCTGCTGAATATTATCGACGATCTCAAGGAAGCAATTCCGCGCGAAATCAAAAGCGCTAACCAGGTATTGGAGGAGCAGAAGAATATTGTCAACAAGGCTTATGCCGATGCTGACCGTATAGTGCAGCAGGCCAAGGATGAGGCTGAGCGCATTGTCAGCGTTGCCAAGGCTGAGGCTGATGCCAAGGTACAGCAGGAGGAAATTGTTAAGCAGGCTAATGCTGCGGCAGAAGATATCAAAGCCAATGCGCTGCGCTATCAGGAGGAAACTAAGACTGCTGCCGATGACTATGCTTTGCAGGTAAAGCAGGATTCCCTGCAATATGCAGAGGATATGCTGGCTTATCTGAGCGGTAATCTGTCCAGTGCTTTGAAAGGCCTGGAAGAAAACAAAGTAAACGTAGAAAATGAGATGAAGAATCTTAAGCTTCCGGCAGTTGCTGAGGAGGCTCCCGTACAGGAAGCTCCCGAGGAAGAATAAGAGCAATATAAAAGCTGTAACAACGAGCGTTATGCAAACGCGCCTGCGTTACAGCTTTTTTGTTGCCTTACAGCAGATTTCGCCGGTATAGGCTGATATTATATTTTGCTGCGGATATAGACGGGTGCCTGATAAAAGTCATTGCCGCTGCGGTTGAGTGCTGCATCTTTCTGCAGCAGGGACCACAGGTCGGTAGCGGTTACTTCTGCTGACAGTTGTGTTCTGTAAGCGGCGTTGTCGTTGTACAGTGCGTTTTTACCAAGCTTGTTGATGATTGGCAATTGAGCGTTTGTTTTCATCTTGTGCAGCAGCTGACGGCCGGTGTTGTTGAAGGCCAGCACGCGCAGATAGGCCGGGACTTGCTGCTGCCATACTGCTTTCGGGCGGTCTAAAATTATTTGCAGCAGCAGGCGGCGAATACGGCTGGCAGTGTAGCGCTTGCTGCTGCAGGCAGCGAGCGCTGCCTGCAGGCTTGTGCAGTCAGCGGCCTTGCTGAGCAGGTTTTCGATACCTTCGCTGGCCTCGCAGCGCTCTGCTAGCTGCTGTGGCGTGAGCAGACGCAGGCGATATTTCAGCAGCTGCCACAAAAGCTGTGCGTCATAGCCTCCGGCCGCAAGAGCTGCGTGCATATAGTCCGGCACAGCCTGCTGCCAGCTTTCGTTACCGTCCGCCATTGCCCGGCGGATGGCGCTGGCGCTGGCTATACTGTTGCCGATAGCGGTGGAGTTATAGCCCTCGTCCGTGCGCTGCAGATAAAGCGGTTGAATGTCTGCGGCAGTTTGCAACAGTGCCTTGGTATATTCCAAGGCCAAAATGTCATTGGGAGTGCGGAAGGCTGTATTCGCGCCTAAAATTTTTTCCCAGGCCTGCGCATAGCTTAAGCCGCTTTGCAGCAGCTCGCGCAGCCTTGCTTGCGCTTCAGCGCTGCAGGCAAGGCGTGCTGCGGCCACAAAATCACTTTGCGGGTGTTCTGTGCCGCAGGCAAGCGTGTTGACGCAGCCTGTGGCTGCTAAAAGCTGCACAGCGCCCTTGGCAAAGAATTCGGCACTGCGCAGTGTAAAGACGCAGGGGAGCTCCAGCACCAAATCGGCACCGCCCTGTACTGCGCAGGAGGCGCGCTTCCATTTGCTTAAAACGGCAGGCTCGCCGCGCTGCATAAAGCTTCCGCTCATGACGACGATTAGCGGTTGCTGCGTCAGTCGCTTTGTTTCCTGTATATGATATAGATGACCGTTGTGAAAGGGATTATATTCGGCAATAATGCCAGTGGCCTGCATATTTTTTACCTCGCATGATTTTATCTCTGTGAATATTATAACATAGGCTGGGAATTGAGAAAATATTTCTGTTCAATTGGCCGCAAATAGTGTATACTAATAGTGTATTGGTATTTAAGACTCGATTTAATTTTGGCGTTGACCGGGAGGCTTATTGTGATTGTTTTCGTAGTAAATTGTGGCAGCTCCTCCATCAAATATCAGCTGATAAACATGGAAGGCGAGCGTGTCATGGCCAAAGGCCTGATTGAACGCATCGGTATGGAAGGTTCCACACTGAAGCATACGCCGGCAGGCAAATATACAATTGATTTAAAAGAGGAAATTCCCGACCATAAGGTTGGTATCCGTATGGCGATTAAGGCGCTGACCAGCAAGGAATACGGCGTTATCAAAGACATGTCCGAGATTGATGCCGTAGGTCACCGTGTTGTGCACGGCGGCGAGCGCTTTACCGACAGCGTACTGATTACCAGTGACGTATTGCGCGGTATCGAGGCCTGCTGTGAGATTGCACCTCTGCATAATCCGCCTAACCTGTACGGCATTAATGCCTGCATGGAAATTATGCGCGGTACACCGCAGGTAGCTGTTTTTGATACGGCCTTTCATCAGACGATGCCGAAGGTTGCATACCTTTACGGCCTGCCCTATGAAATGTATGTCAAATACGGTGTACGTCGTTATGGTTTTCACGGCACTTCACATAAATATGTGGCTCTGCGTGCTGCGGAGCTGATGCAGGAGCATATGAATGATTTGCGTATCATCAGCTGCCATTTGGGCAACGGTGCCAGCATCGCGGCAATCAAATACGGCAAATCTATTGATACGAGCATGGGCTATACACCGCTTGAGGGCCTGATTATGGGCACACGCAGCGGCGAGATTGACCCGGCAATTATTCCGTTCCTGATGGAAAAGGAAAATATGAATGCGCAGCAGATTGATGATTACCTGAACCGCCGTAGCGGTATTCTCGGTATCAGCGGTCTGTCCAGCGATTTCCGCGATCTGGAAAGCGCTGCTAACCGCGGCGATGATCGCAGCCAGCTGGCAATCGATGTTTTTGCCTACAAGGTAAAAAAATATATCGGAGGTTATGTAGCGGCAATGGGCGGTGTAGATGCTATTGTCTTTACCGCAGGCCTGGGCGAGAACTCTCCCTTTATGCGTGATAAAATCTGCAACGGTCTGGAATATCTCGGTACGCGCATTGATCCGGACCTCAACCAGGTACGCGGCAAAGAGCGCGAAATCAGCGTACGCCGTGCGCGTGTAAAAATTTTTGTTATCCCGACAAACGAGGAACTGGTTATTGCCCGCGATACATATAACATCTGCCGCAGAATCATTAAGCTGTAGGCATTTGCATGAGGTTATAGTAACTGATAACAGTTTTTATCCGTACAAAGCATTTTTACTTGACAAAGAGCGGTAATACCGCTATAATTGTAACGATTGGTGAAATATGATTAAAATAAATGTCGCAGAAATCAAGAAAAGACTAGTCGGTGAAAAGACTCTTGCTTATGAGCTTTCGCCTGCTGAACTGGAAATAACACCTGAAGAGCTTGTTATTGACAGTACAGTAAATTTGGAAGGCACTATGAGCAATGCTGGTGATGTATTATTACTGCAGGCTGTAATGACTGCTAAGGTACAACGTACCTGCGGACGTTGCCTGAAGAATTTTACAGGTGTAGCCAGGGCAGAAGTTGTCGAGAAGTTTTATCCGGCAAGTGCTGAACATATTGAAAATGATGCTTTTGTCTACGATTCGGACGTTATTGACATAACGGAACCGCTTCGTGAAGGGCTGCTGCTTGCAGAGCCCATGCAGGCTCTGTGTAAGCCAGACTGCCGGGGACTTTGTCCCGTTTGTGGCGCTGATCTTAATGATGGTGACTGCGGATGCGACAGGTCCACTGTAGATCCGAGGCTGGCGGCATTAAAGCAATTCATCAAAAATTAAATTCACTTCATAGCACTGAGGAGGTGTATTGAGAAATGGCAGTACCTAAGAGAAAAATGTCCAAAGCCCGTCGTGACAGACGTCGTGCTAACTGGAAACTGAGCGTTCCTGGCATGGTTGAATGCCCGCAATGTCATGAAATGAAAATGCCGCATCGCGTTTGCCCTGAATGCGGTTACTACAATGGCAAACAAGTCATTGCTAAAGCTGAATAATTTTAAGCTGTTTATAAGGCCTTCGGAATTTTTCCGGAGGCTTTTTACATGGTACGGTAAAATCTCCGATTTCACGGATAGTTAATTATGTAATTAAAGAAATTGGCGAAATGTAAGGGATATCACAAATTTTTTGCTAAAAAGCCCTTGCCAAAAACCTGCGATGCTCTTATAATAAAAACAGATATTATGAGCTGGTACTAAAAAGCAGGTGAGGCAATGACTTCTTCTAAAAAATTAATACGTCACAGAAGCTTGAAGAAGCTGCTTAGGGATAATCCCTTCAGCACTGATGAGCAACTGGCAAAAATGCTGGATGTCAGCGTACAGACAATTCGTCTGGATCGTGTTGCTCTGGGAATTCCTGAGCTGCGTGCCAGAACTCGTACTATGGCAGAGGAAGCTCAGACCAAGCTGCGTGCCATTGATAAAAAAGATATCGTGGGCGAGCTGCTGGATCTGGAACTGAACAAAATCGGCATCTCAACGCTGAAGATTACACCGGATATGGTGCTTGAGCGTACCGGAATCGCACGCGGTTATTATATGTTCGCCACGGCCAATACTTTGGCTCTGGCAGTTGTAGATGCGGAATATGCACTGACTGCTGTAGGTAATGTCAAGTATAAGCTGCCTGTCAATGCAGGAGCTGTGCTTGTAGCCCGTGCAGTGGTTACGCACCGCCGCATGGATAAATATTATATTTTTGTTTCCGTGAAAAACAATAACGAAGAGGTTTTTCGCGCTAAGTTCATTATTGTTTCTTTGGATAACAGAACTAAGCATGAGGGGGAGCAGGAAGCATGAAAATCGCCGTAGATGTTATGGGTACCGATTATGGTCCCAAGGAGCTTGTTTTAGGCGCAGTCAACGCTGTTAAAGAGTATGGCTGCGAAACTGTTTTGGTTGGCGATGAAAAAATAATCCGTGAGCTGCTGGTAAAATACGGTGCGGATAAAAATCCGAAGATTACTATTCATCATGCCAGCGAGGTAATTGCGATGGACGAGCATCCTGCAATTGCGGTTAAGTCCAAAAAGGACGCTTCTATCGTAGTTGCGGCAGGATTGCTGAGAAACAATGAATGTGATGCCCTTGTTTCCTCCGGCAGCACCGGTGCTGCCGTTGCCTCAGCGCTTTTTTGCGTAGGCCGCATCAGGGGTGTGGAAAGACCTGCTATTGCAACGCCGATTCCCAGCCTGAAGGGTACGACTGTAGTGCTTGACAGCGGCGCCAAGGTAGACGCCAAACCTGAGCATATGGTACAGAGTGCTATCATGGGTACGGTGTACGCAGAAAAAATTTTAAAAATTTCTCAGCCGAAGGTAGGACTTTTGAACATCGGTGAAGAAGAAACTAAGGGTAATGAACAAGCACTGGCAACCTACCCTCTTTTAAAGGATACTCGGACGATAAACTTTATCGGCAATGTTGAAGGTCGTGACATCAACAAAGGCACGGTAGACGTAGTTGTCTGTGACGGCTTCGTCGGCAATGTCGTGCTGAAGTTCGGTGAAGGTCTGGCAAAGGCTATTATGACGCTTATCAAGGAAGCGATTATGAACGGCGGCATTCTGGCAAAGCTGGGCGGACTGTTAATCAAGCCTGCACTGAAGGGGCTGAAGAAACGTCTTGATCCAGCCGAATACGGCGGAGCTTTGCTGTTAGGCATCCGCGCGCCTTTTATTATCTGCCACGGCAGCTCCAAGGCCAAGGCAATTACCAATGCTATTCATGTAGCTATGGACTTTGCCGAGCAGGATGTTGTAAGTATCATCAAAGATAAGATTGCGGAATCAAAAGAAATGAGGAATTAGATAAATGACAAGAGCTGTTGGTATTTTAGGTTTAGGACATTATGTTCCTGAGAAGATTATCACTAATACAGACATGGAGAAAATTGTTGAGACCAGTGACGAATGGATTACTGAGCGCACCGGCATCAAGCAGCGTCACATCGCTGCTCCGGAAGAAGCAACCTCCGATCTGGCGTACAATGCTGCTGTAGAAGCACTGAAGGACGCTGGTGTTGATCCGGAAGAGCTGGACCTCGTTATTGTAGGCACTGCTTCCTCCGACTATATTTTCCCGTCTACTGCGTGCCTGGTACAGGCTCGTCTGGGTGCTAAAAACGCAGCTGCCTTTGACCTGGCTGCAGGCTGCAGCGGTTTTGTTTACAGCTTGGCCGTAGCAAGCCAGATGGTCAAGAGCGGTCTGTATAACAAGATTCTGATTATCGGTGCGGAAACTCTGAGCCGCATCATGAACTGGACCGACCGTAACACCTGCGTTCTCTTCGGTGATGGCGCCGGTGCTGCTGTAGTTGGCGAGGTTGAAGAAGGCTATGGTGTATTAGGCATTGATATGGGTGCTGACGGCAACGGCGGCAAGTTCCTGCTGCAACCGGCAGGCGGCAGCCGTAATCCGGCAAGCGAAGAAACCGTTGCTGCAAAAGACCACACCATTCATATGAACGGTCAGGAGGTTTTCAAATTCGCTATTCAGATTATGGGCAAGACTGCAAAGCGTGCTCTTGCTAAGGCGAATATGAAGCCGGAAGAGCTGGATATGCTGTTCCCGCATCAGGCTAACTACCGCATCATCACCTCCGCTGCTAAGCGTCTGAAGATGCCGATGGATAAGGTTTGGGTAAACGTAGACAAATACGCTAATACCTCTGCTGCATCTATTCCTATCGCTCTGTGCGAGGCTCAAAAGGCCGGCGCTCTGAAAAAAGGCGACAACATTATTCTTGACGGCTTTGGCGCAGGTTTGACCTGGGCAGCTATTGTTCTCAAATGGAGTAAATAATCCAAACGATAAGGGCCCATCTACTTCGTAATGGCTCCTAGGAGTAGCAGTAATACGCCGTCGTCGCCATTACTCGTATCTAAACCCTTCTCGTTTGTCTTGGTAGTATTTGATTATTATCGAAAGTTAATTATTATCGAAAGAGAGGTAATTTACACGATGAGTAAAATCGCATTCGTATTCCCCGGCCAAGGTTCTCAGACCGTTGGCATGTGCAAAGCTTTTTATGATGAATATCCTGTTGTAAAACAGATTTTTGAAGAGGCTGATGACGCTCTTGGCTATTCCATCAGCAAAATGTGCTTCGAAGGTCCTGCTGAAGACCTGAAGCTGACCGCTAACACCCAGCCTGCTATTCTGACTGCCAGCACTGCCTGTGCAGCAGTTCTGAAGGAGCATGGCGTAAGCTGCGATATCGCTGCAGGCCACAGCCTGGGCGAATACAGCGCACTGGTAAACACCGGCGCTCTGAAATTTGCTGACGCTGTACGCATTGTTAACAAACGCGGCCAGTTCATGCAAGAGGCTGTTCCCGTAGGCGAAGGCAGCATGGCTGCTATCCTGGGTCTGGACAGCGACAAAATCGTAGAAATCTGCCGCAGCGTAGAAGCTGAATCCGGCGAAGCAGTTCAAGCAGTAAACTTCAACTGCCCCGGTCAGGTTGTTATCGCAGGCGCAGTTAATCCTGTAAATAAAGCTATCGAAGCTCTGAAGGCTGCCGGTGCAAAACGCGCAGTTCTGCTGCCTGTAAGTGCTCCTTTCCACAGCACTCTGATGCAGCCCGCTGCCGACCGTCTGGCTGAGGTTCTGGCTCCGATTGAAATCAAAGATATCACCGTACCTGTTGTTGCTAACGTAACCGCTCAGGAAGTTACCAGCGGCGAAGAAATCAAAAAGCTGCTCGTTAAACAAGCTGCTATGCCTGTTCTCTGGGAAACCAGCGTACGCAACATGGTTGCAGGCGGCGTAGACATTTTTGTTGAGGTTGGCCCCGGCAAGGTTCTGACCGGCTTCACCAAGAAGATTGCCAAAGGTATGATGGCTCTGAACGTAGAAGACGCTGCAAGTCTGGAAAAAACCTTAGCTGAGCTGAATAAATAATTCACCAAGCTGAACTGTCCGCTTCGTGGTTCCCCTATATGTACATGCAGTATGTATTTGTGAAGAATAAAAGACAGTTGATGAATTGAAGGATAAGGAGAACTCAAAATGAAATTAGAAGGTAAAAAAGCCCTCGTAACCGGCGCTTCCCGTGGTATCGGCCGTGCAATCGCACTGGCTCTCGCTGCAGAAGGTGCTGATGTTGTTGTAAACTACGCAGGCAGTGAAGCTGCCGCTAAAGAGGTTGCTGCAGAAATCGAAGCTATGGGCCGCAAGGCTTTCGTAGTACAGGCAGACATTTCCTCCAACGAAGCTGCTACTGCTATGGTAGACGAAGTTGTAAAAGAATTCGGCCGCATTGATATCCTCATAAACAACGCAGGCATTACCCGCGATGGTCTGCTGATGCGTATGAAAGAAGAGGATTGGGACGCAGTTCTGACCACCAACCTGAAGGGTGTGTTCAACTGCACCAAGGCTGCTATCAAATACATGATGAAACAAAAAGCCGGCAAAATTGTCAGCATCAGCTCTGTCGTTGGTCTGATGGGCAATGCTGGACAGGCTAACTACGCTGCTGCTAAGGCCGGCGTAATCGGTTTTACCAAATCCGTAGCGAAGGAAGTAGCTGCTCGCGGTATTAACGTGAACGCTGTTGCTCCCGGATTTATTAAAACTGATATGACCAGTGTACTTTCCGACAAAGTTGTTGAAGGTATGCTGACTTCCATACCCTTACACAAATTGGGTGAAACTACTGATATTGCCAAGGCTGTTGTCTTCCTTGTGAGCGATGACGCCAATTATATTACCGGACAGACTTTACATGTTGACGGTGGTATGGTAATGTAATAGGGGGCCCGTTTGGGAGACCTGCAACTTTACCTATTGGAAGGAGGTGAATCGTAATGAGCACTTTCGACAAAGTAAGAGACATCACTGTTGAACAACTGAGCGTTGACGCTGACGAAGTAAAGATGGAATCCGCTTTCATCGATGATCTCGGCGCTGACTCCCTCGATATCGTTGAGCTGATCATGGCTTTCGAAGAGGAATTCGGTGTTGAAATCCCTGATGAAAAAGCTGAAAAAATCCGCACTGTAGCTGACGCTGTTAAACTGCTGGATGAAGAAAAATAATGCTTTACCTGCTTATGTTTAGGGAACCCCTTGTGGGTTCCCGGACACAAGCTACTCTACTTTAGTCCTGAAATGGGGGATATTTGTTGAAACTACCAGTGCTGAAAATCGGTAAGCTTGTTGCTGAAGTACCGATTATACAAGGAGGCATGGCTATCAGGCTGTCTACAGCCCGTTTGGCAGCTGCTGTAGCTAAAGAAGGCGGTATAGGACTTATCGCAGCGTCCGGCATGAGCTTTGACGAACTGCGTACAGAAATACGTCTGGCAAGAAAACTTACAGGTGGCAAAGGTATTATCGGTATTAATGCAATGTTTGCGGCAAGAGAGTTTTTAGGTCTGATTACTACCGCTGCACAAGAGAAAATAGATTTAATCGTAGCCGGCGCCGGTTTTTCAAGAGATATTTTTGCCGTCGGACGTAAATATGGTGTCGAAGTAGTACCGATTGTTTCTTCTGTAAAACTGGCTAAGATTTCTGAGAAGCTGGGAGCTTCTGCTATCGTTGTCGAAGGCACCGAAGCAGGCGGTCACTTGGGAACCCAGCAATCTATTAAAGAGATACTTCCGGAGATTGTTAAATCCGTTAATATACCTGTTATTGCTGCCGGCGGCGCTGTCTGCGGCAGTGATGTTGCCGAGCTTTTGAAGCTGGGCGCAAGCGGTGTGCAGATGGGCAGCAGATTTGCTGCCAGTGAGGAATCCAACGGCGCACCTGCTTTAAAAGAATTCTATCTTAAAATGACTAAAGAAGATGTTGTGCAGATTGATAGCCCTGTAGGCTATAAGGGACGTGCTATCCGCAATCCCTTTGCACAGTTATCTTTAGAAAATAAAGCTCCTAAACCCACCACCTGCGATTTGTGCTTAAAGCACTGCACCCACAGCTTCTGTATTATCAGAGCGCTGACACGTGCGCAGCAGGGTGACGTAGAAACCGGTCTTGTTTTCACCGGTGCCAATATGTGGAAAATCAAGGAAATCCTGCCTGTAAAAGAAATCTTCAGGCGTATAAAGGATGAAATTTCAAAAATTTGATTATGAGGTGAACTATTTTGAGTAAAAGAAGAGTTGTAGTAACTGGCGTTGGCCCTGTAACTCCTATCGGTATCGGCAAGGATACCTTCTGGAATAACCTGGTTGCCGGTAAATCCGGTATCGGCCCTATCAGTCAGTTTGACACTACTGATTTCACAGTAAAGATTGCCGGTGAGGTTAAGGATTTTGATTACACTGCTTTCATCGATAAAAAAGAAGGCAAGCGTATGGACCGTGTAACCCACTTTGCAGTTGCTGCTGCTAAGCTGGCTATCGAAGATGCTAAGCTGGATATGAGCAAGGAAAATCCTCTGCGCTGCGGCGTTTGCGTTGGCAGCGGTATCGGCGGCATCCACACCTTCCTGGAGCAATCCCTGAAGCTGGGTTCCAAAGGCCCGTCCAAAATCAGCCCGTTCTTCATTCCGATGGAAATTCCGAACATGTCTGCAGGCCAGATTGCTATTGCAACCGGTCTGAAAGGTCCTAACACCGCTATCGTAACTGCATGTGCTACCGGCACCAACTGCATCGGCGACGCTCTGCGCACCATTCAATACGGTGATGCTGACGTAATGCTGGCAGGCGGCACCGAAGCTGCAGTTTCTCCGATTGCTATCGCAGGCTTTGCTAACATGAAGGCTCTGTCCACCAACAATGAAAACCCTGAAGCAGCATCCTGCCCGTTTGATAAAAAGCGTGATGGCTTTGTAATGGGTGAAGGCGCAGGCGTTCTGGTTCTCGAAGAGCTGGAGCATGCTAAGGCTCGTGGCGCACACATCTATGCTGAGCTGGCCGGCTTTGCTATGAACTGCGACGCATACCACATCACCGCTCCGGACCCGACCGGCGAAACTCCGGCAGCCTGCATCGCTGCAGCAGTTGCTGACGCTGGCGTAAAACCGGAAGAGGTTGACTACATCAACGCTCATGGTACTTCTACCCATCGTAATGACCTGGGCGAAACCATTGCCTTCAAGAAGGTATTTGGCGAGCATGCTTACGAACTGTGCATCAGCTCCAACAAATCCATGATCGGCCATCTGCTGGGCGCTGCCGGCGGTGTAGAAGCTATTGCTACCGTTATGACTATCGAAAACGATATCATTCCGCCGACCATCAACTACCAGGATAAGGATTTGGACGATCCGGAAGGTCCGTTGGATCTGGATTATGTACCGAACGAAGCTCGTAAGAAAGTTGTTAATGTTGCACTGAGCGACAACCTGGGCTTTGGTGGTCACAACGCTTCTATCGTATTCAAAAAATACGTTGATTAATAAGCAGGATTGATTAAAATGCAGGAAAAACGTACACAGCAGCTGCAGAGCTTCTGCCAGGGGCTGGGTATCCATATGCATGATTTAGAGCTTCTTGACATGGCTCTGACCCATACATCTTATGCCCATGAAGCTAAGCAGTATCCTAAACCGCATCATAATGAGCGGATTGAGTTTTTGGGTGATTCCGTGCTCAGCGTTATCGTGAGCACCTACATGTATAAGAACTTTCCTGATTTGGCTGAAGGCCAGCTCACCAAGCTGCGTGCTTATCTGGTTTGCGAAGGCTCTCTGTATGAATATGCCAAAAAGATTCATCTGGGTGACTATCTGCAGCTGGGCAAGGGCGAGGAGCTGAGCGGAGGACGCGAGCGCCCCTCCATCCTGGCTGATGCTTTTGAATCTGTTTTGGGTGCCATCTACCTAGATCAGGGCTTTGAGGTCGTACAGGCCTACCTGTTGGGCATGATGCAGTCGGAAATAGATTTCATCTGTCGCCATGGTATCTTTAATGATTACAAGACACGTTTGCAGGAGTATCTGCAGCGTGACGGCGATGCAGATATTCATTATGTTCTTTTAGGCAGCACCGGTCCGGAGCATAACAAGGTATTTACCTCTCAGGTAATGTTGGGGAATACTGTTATAGGCGAGGGCAGCGGTCGTACTAAAAAAGATTCGGAGCAGCATGCTGCTAAGCAGGCGCTGGCACAGCTGCATGTAAAGAATCAGGAATAACATTACAATATCGGCCTACGGTAGCAATACCGTAGGTCTTTTATTTTGCCTGCAGGCAGCTTTACGGGCTTCATAGCGCACAAAAAAATCCCCTCTTCCTGTTCGGAAAGAGGGGATTGCAGTATATGGCTTAGTGTTGTTTTTCGTAGGGCTGGTTCATCAAAGCTTCGTCATCGAAGTAGTTGATTCGCATTGCCTCGCGTACGTCATGCAGAGTTGCAGCAGCAGCAGCTTCAGCTTCCCTGCTGCCTGCACGCAGGATTTCATAAACCTCAGGGATGCGTTGCTCCCAATAGTGACGGCGCTCACGGATGGGCTCCAGCACGTCCTGCAGCACGTTGTTGAGGAACTTCTTAACCTTTACGTCACCCAGACCACCGCGTTGGTAGTGAGCCTTCAGCTCGTCCAGGTTAGCATAGTCCGGCAGAAATTTGGCAAAGTGCTCTTCAGTGCTGAAAGCGTCCAGATAGGTGAAAACAGTATTGCCTTCAATCTTACCGGGATCCTCTACGCGTACATGGTCAGGATCGGTGTACATGGACATAACCTTCTTTTTGATATCCTCCGGTTCATCGGAAAGATAAATGCAGTTGCCCAGGGATTTGCTCATCTTAGCCTTGCCGTCAATGCCGGGCAGACGCAGGCAGGCATCATTTTGCGGCAGCATGATATCCGGGTCAACCAGAGTTTCGCCGTACACGGAATTGAACTTGTGCACGATTTCCTTGCATTGCTCCAGCATCGGCAGCTGGTCTTCGCCTACAGGCACTACAGTAGCGCGGAAAGCGGTAATATCTGCAGCCTGGCTGATAGGATAGCAGAAGAAGCCGGTAGGAATGCTTGCTTCAAAGTTACGCATTTTGATTTCGTTCTTAACGGTCGGGTTACGCTGTAGACGGGATACAGTAACCAGGTTCATATAGTAGAAGGTCAGCTCGGTCAGCTGCGGTACCATGGATTGAATGAAAAGGGTAGATTTAGCAGGATCAAGACCGCATGCCAGATAATCCAGTGCTACCTCGATGATGTTCTTACGTACCTTTTCCGGATGCTCAGCGTTGTCTGTAAGCGCCTGGGCATCAGCAATCATGATATATACCTTATCATATGCACCAGAATTTTGCAGCTGTACACGCTGGCGCAGAGAGCCTACATAGTGGCCTACATGCAGACGTCCGGTAGGACGGTCGCCGGTCAGGATAATTTTACTCATATTAGTCTTA
>NZ_GL830935.1 GCF_000188175.1 Phascolarctobacterium succinatutens YIT 12067
AAAAGTGTGCAACTTCTTATTGCAATTTAGAACCTAAAAATTCATTATAAGAAATTAGAGCCATGCATAATTTGCACGGCTCTTTCACGTTGCATTAGAAATGAAACGTAAAAATTTGCGTTTCATTTGCGTATTGGTTTTGAAACGGAAATAAAGAAAAAGTGCAACGTAAATTTTACGCTACACTTTTCTACTTTCTCTTATGAATTTGGGGAGATGTATAAGCTTAGAAGTTATCCATATGCACTTCAAAGAAACCTTGCGGATGAGCGCAGACAGGGCAAACTTCCGGAGCGCTGGGGCCGACTACAATATGACCACAGTTGCGGCATTCCCAAATGGTCAGGCCGCTGTCTTTGCTGAAAACCTTCATTTCTTCGATGTTTTGTAAGAGTTTACGATAGCGTTCTTCATGACGTTTTTCGATAGCTGCAACACCGCGCATTTTTGCTGCGATTTCAGGGAAACCTTCTTCCTCAGCTTCTTGTGCCATTTTTACATACATATCGGTCCATTCATGGTTTTCGCCTTCAGCTGCTGCTAAAAGGTTAGCTGCAGTATCGCCTAACTGGTCTAATTCCTTGAACCACATATAAGCGTGAGCTTTTTCATTATTAGCGGTTTTCTCAAATAATTCAGCGATTTGATCATAGCCTGCTTTGCGGGCTACAATACCAAACCAGGTGTATTTGTTGCGTGCCATGGATTCGCCAGCAAATGCCTCCAACAGGTTCTTTTCGGTTTTGGTGCCTTTTAATGATTTCATATTATTCCTCCTTACTTCTGGCAAACTTATTTTAGAGCGGTATAAAAATATTGTTTCTCTTTATATCTGCCTGTTTATATTCTATCATATAGAGTCAGTGTTGACAATGTATATATAAAGAAAATATTAATCATGCTTAAAAATGTTTTGCTGACAACTGGTAAAATTATTACTCATTCAGAACGAGTATAATAAAAAGAGGCTGGGACAAAACCCAACCTTA
>NZ_GL830936.1:0-462 GCF_000188175.1 Phascolarctobacterium succinatutens YIT 12067
ACACAAGTGAATAAAAAAATACATAAGCAGTTGCAAAGCGCCTGAAAACAAAAAAGAGTAGTACCCTGACGATAAAAAATCGTCAGTTTGTACTACTCTTAGAATGTACCAGATAAAAATAAATGGCCTTGCTTAAGCTTCTGCAGAAAAGATGCATCTGCAGGATATACTGCTTATTTAATTGTCCGCAGGTAAATGAGCTTGATGCATAGGCTTACTTGCGGTTTTGAAGAACTTAGTTTAAGTGTATTTGAAATACAGGGGAATGTCAAGCAACGTTAAGTTTGTTTAAAAGAAGTTCTTTTTGTACGTAGAGGTTTCTTGGTATGGTATAATGGTTGATATACTGGGCAGGCAGAATAGAGTGTTGTAGTTCCCCGGTGGTTCTTGGTATGGTATAATGCTAAAGATATCGGCGTTGATATGGCCGACGTTGTAGTTCCCCGGTGGTTCTTGGTATGG
>NZ_GL830936.1:472-861 GCF_000188175.1 Phascolarctobacterium succinatutens YIT 12067
GTTCCCCGGTGGTTCTTGGTATGGTATAATATCCAAACGGCAGCCAAGACACTGACCGCAGTTGTAGTTCCCCGGTGGTTCTTGGTATGGTATAATCCGCGCTAATGAGATGCGCGCTGTCTACACGTTGTAGTTCCCCGGTGGTTCTTGGTATGGTATAATCTTGTAAAAGGTTTTGACGCACCGTTTTACGTTGTAGTTCCCCGGTGGTTCTTGGTATGGTATAATGCTGCGGGCGTTAACAGCAATGCACAGCTTGTTGTAGTTCCCCGGTGGTTCTTGGTATGGTATAATATTTTGTAGCTCTTTAGAGAGTCGCTTTATGTTGTAGTTCCCCGGTGGTTCTTGGTATGGTATAATAAGCCGAAACTGCCGATAAGTTTAAATTT
>NZ_GL830936.1:871-995 GCF_000188175.1 Phascolarctobacterium succinatutens YIT 12067
GTTCCCCGGTGGTTCTTGGTATGGTATAATAATATCTCCACGCGCGGTAGTTATCAGCGTGTTGTAGTTCCCCGGTGGTTCTTGGTATGGTATAATGACATGGTTATCGACGTAACCAATTTAT
>NZ_GL830936.1:1005-15707 GCF_000188175.1 Phascolarctobacterium succinatutens YIT 12067
GTTCCCCGGTGGTTCTTGGTATGGTATAATTTCAAGCGATTTGCCAGACAGATCACGATAGTTGTAGTTCCCCGGTGGTTCTTGGTATGGTATAATATAGTGTATACTATAGTCAACAAAGCAAAGGTTGTAGTTCCCCGGTGGTTCTTGGTATGGTATAATATAAGCTGTCAGAGAACCGTTACACGCTGGAGTTGTAGTTCCCCGGTGGTTCTTGGTATGGTATAATAGACCACTGCAAAAAGCCCTTAAAGCTTGGCTTTAAGGGCTTTTTGGTATGAGAAAAAATAATGTAACTAGCATTAAATGAGCAGTAAAATTAGTTTTTTAGAAAATTGAAATCTGCTCGCAGACAAATGGTGTATCATCTTCGTGATAGTTGCCAACCAATATTTCAATAGTTTCATATTGCTTTTCTGTTATGACTAATAAACGGACAGAGCCGTTTTCCGGTAAAGCTGTATTTAATCTGCTGCGATGTTTTTGTACTGCATCCATGCCGTTGCAGACACGAGCATAAACCGAATATTGTACCATATGGTAGCCGTCCTTTAGCAAAAAATTACGAAACGCTGTAGCAATGCGTCTTTCTCTTTTAGTTTTTACAGGGATATCAAAAAATACCAGCATTCTCATAAATTTATTCATATGTGTGCTGCCTCAAGGCTACTAAGGTAGGAAGCAGCAGTTCCTTTGATGTTTTTTGGCAACAGCGGCTGAAGCTTTGAATCATTTTTTCAGCTGCATATGCCACAGAATGATTTTGCTGTGCTATTTTGATATCCATGTTCAAAAGATTATAGAGCTTTTGCTTAAGCTGTGGTGTTACTGCTTCAAAGGCTTGTGCTTCTTTTGCTACAAACAGGTCAACTACCGGACGGAATGGTTCTATGAAATCATCTGCCAAATTATATGCGTTTAATTCGCTTTTGTGATGAATGCCTTTCATGGGCAAAAAGCCATAGCTGGCAATCAATCGCGCAATATGTCCGCGTATAATAGCATATCCGTAATTTAAGGCCGCGTTACGCAGGTCATCGTCATTGCTTCTGATAAAGTCTGGGCCAAATAGAGCTTTGAAATAAACAGCGGCAGCAACGGCTTCTGTGTTATTGCTATCTCCGCTAGTTACCTTTTTGGCCAATGAACGAAGCTGCTGTGCGGCATTGTTCTGCTTATTGAATTCCAGACAAATGGCCTGATTGTTTATTTTGTACTTCACAATCTGTTGCCAGAGCTGTTTTTGTAGAGGCAGAGATAGGCTTTCCTGCAATTTAACAACACCGTATTGTCTGGCATTTTGCGCAAAAGGCATCATAATAGCGCAAGGAGTATGCTTTTCGTCGCAAACAAAAATTGTTACGCCGTCTTGCACTAATTTGGCTAAGGTGGCAATGGTTATCGTGCTCTGATGATTTTCGACGAGTACGGAATTAATATCCTCAATAGGAACGCTGTGAGTAGTATCTGTTTTGATCAGAAGCTGCTCGTTTTTTATTTTTAATTGCGCATTGCTGGCAATCATCAGATTACGATAAGCCATTTTTTATCACCTCTTAACGAAAGGGCTTGCGTACTTCTTTTTTTACTTTGGTATAGTTACCGAGGACATCAGCTTGATATTTTTCAAGAGAAGGTAATGTTTTTACTCCAAGACTAGATACAACATAGGTGTTTTCGTGATTTATTATAGTAATAGCACCAGTATTAATGTTGCATCCCTTAAAATATACAATTTCTGATTTGGTGCTATAAAAATCATTTAATGTGCTTTCTTTATTTACTTTGGCAAACTTAACGCTGTTTTTGTGTTCAAATTTTATTAAATCGTTAGGATACAGCGAGAAAATAAAGTTGCTGTCATCCATTACAGGCCAATCAGCATAAGGCTTGTAAGCTACAATAGCTTTGTTTGGCAGCTCTTTTTTCAGCGTATCTGCTATGTAAATAGGAACAAGGTAATAACCGTTACCCTTGACATGGAACACATCTACACGTACCATACTGTCGTTATCGGCAACAGCAGTATTCTGTTGGACAGCAACATTTAAGGTTGACTTTTCGTATACCTTGACCTTTTTTACCAAAGGACCCGGTGTGCCGTCAGCTTTTGGCTTGTAAAACGGTTCGGCAAAGGCCTTTGCCGGCTTGTTAT
Source organism: Phascolarctobacterium succinatutens YIT 12067 (assembly GCF_000188175.1). GTDB lineage: Bacteria > Bacillota > Negativicutes > Acidaminococcales > Acidaminococcaceae > Phascolarctobacterium_A > Phascolarctobacterium_A succinatutens. Next base: position 3,161 of record NZ_GL830936.1, read on the forward strand.
CATAGGAGCGTAAGCGTTCCTTTAAAGCATTGTACAGAATGGTGTCGCTTTCAGGTGCGTAATAGTTTGCTATTTCCCCTTCTTTATCAAGCTTCAGATTTTGCAGGCTTGTTTTGCAGATTACAATACCATTATCTAGGCAGCGTGCGCTTTTGATGGTTGCCTTGTGCGCAGCACCGGTAACCTTATGACGTGGCATGCGTGATACGAAAATCGGCTTAATGGTACTTAAATCGATTCCATGATAGAAAATCAAATTAAGCTTGCGTAAAGCATCAGCTGGATTATCAGATAAACGCGCCATTAGTTCGGGGCGAAAATCTTCCCATGGGTAGGGGAAACGTTTTAAAATTTCGCCGGTTAAAGAATTAACCAAAAAGCTTTCTGTGTCTGTGTGCGTGTACTCCAATTCATGGTATCTGGAAAAAGAAGAAAGATCTTTAATCATCTTGTCGGTAGTGCAGGCAATTACAACCGCATCTACAGCATGGTGTTTATCACCGTTGGCTCTGATTTTATTTATGCCCCATCTTTTTCGCAGATAAGCGGTAATAGTACCGTTGACGGCTGTAACTCGTTTTTTCTTGCCTGTATCTGAAGGAGCGAACAGCAGATAATCATTAATGTAATTATAAAGAAAACGAGAGATAGTTTTGGTATCTTGCAGATTACGTTCTTTAAATTTATTAATATCCTCTTCCGTAATTTCACGTTTCAACAGCTTCTGACGTTTTTTATAATCTTTTATATTGCTTTGCACCCAAATCATAAAATTCTCAGCTGCTTTTGCGCCAAATTTACTTTGGAGATAAGCAATAGGAAGTCTGTTGCCTTTGTCACGGTTTTCATCAGAAAAAACGAGAACCTTATTTTTAAAACTGTCATCAAAGCTTATGCTGTAGGGAACGATGTGGTCAATATCTACATAACCGGGCTCAAAAAGACGGTTTATACTTATTGCTTTCTGGCTATAGGGGCTTCTGCCATCCTGTTCTTCCCAAAGCTTTAGCTTAATTAAATCCATACCGGTTGGATTTGCTTTATGGAATTCTGTGCGAATACGTTCCATAATACGCTCGTTTTTAGCTTGGTTTTCTTTATTTGCTTTGTCAATTTGAGTACGTTCATCAAATCCTTTTGCCATTTCGCGTGCTAATTCGATATTAATATAAAGCGGAGAACCTTTTTGCTCTCTGATAATAGCATTAATGACCTTAATGCTTTGAGCAATAGCTCGTCTTGCTACAGGACTGGTTATATCGTCCATCTCTTCCTTGTATGCAGGTAAAAGCTCTGTTTTTTGTGTGTTGGCATGAGCTTTAAAATCATAACCGGCAGCAGTACATGCTTCGTTGTAAATTTTACCTTCTTCAAGATAAGGATTTATTTTGCGTAAGGCTTTGAGAGAAAGATGGGCAAATTTTGATAAGCCGTTAATGCCAAGTAATGCATCAATAATTTTTTTTTCTAAGCCTAGTGCAGAAAGTTCTTCTGTACGTTTGTTGTCGCTTTTATATGTAGAAAGTATCTGACCTATATTGTCTAGTTGTTCTGTTGTAAGTTTCTGCATATCTTCTGCCAAGACTTTTTTGATTTGATGATAGGCTTGGAGAAAATTAAATTTTGTTTTCTTTTCTATTACGCTTACATCATCATTGTATGTTATGGTATTGAACAATACCTTTTCATCTAAGCCTAAAGCTTTGCGGATATGAGAATATCTTAAATCTGCCTTGTCGTGCGCTAATGCTATTATTTTTTTGCGCTGTTCGTTATCAAGAGCAATGGATTTTCCCTCAAGTAATAGGCGTAAATGATTAACTTTTTGCAGCAAGTTGAAGCGTTCAAAAGAATAGCTTGCTTTGGCTGCTCTATATTCATTCGGTTCAAAGGTACATTTGCCGATCATATTGGCTATCTGGTTGCCTGCATAGGGACTTGGTTCGCCGGGACCTTCATCAAATTGCCTTTGGCTTAAGAGAATAGATAAATATTTGTCTATAAAATCTTGAGTACAGATATTGTTGCCTAGAGCAAATTGCTTTTCAAGAATAGTTCTGGCTTCGGCAGCAATCATATCTCTATGCACTGTAGTAAGGTAGGTGCCGCCTTTATTGCGTTTGTATTTTGAGAACAAATCATCTTTATAAAACATTTCGCCTACAGTACGATAATGGTTTTCCTGCATGCGTTTTGCGTTTGCGGAAACTGCTTCCAAAAGCTGGCCTGCTTCCTTGTCGTTGGCATCAGATTTTCTGTTGGATTTAAAACCACGTCTTTGTGCGAGATGTAATAAAATTCGTGTAAGCTCTGCATTAGTTACAGAATAATCAAGGGCCTTTACACGTAATTCGTATACATCAGAAAGATTACCATCATATAAATGCAAAAGCTCATCTTTTGTTATAAACTCGGTGTTAATCAAAAGATTTTTTATACGCTCCAAACGATGATGATGTCTGCGCAGGCGTCTGCGGACGCTGCGGGCTTCACGACGTGGCAAGGCTAAGGAGGCACCGTCCTTGGGATTTTCTGCTACATCAAAGATACGCGAACCAAGGCGGATAATTCCCCACGGGTTTTCTTCGTGATCTAATGCTAAAACGGCATAGCCGACAGATGCAATTCCGATATCAAGGCCTATTGCATATTTCATTCTCAACATCCTTTCTTATTTGGGCGTGTAAAAAGATAACGCCCTGCCGGATGGCAGGGCGTTAGAGCTTTTCGGTGTGTTACCTTATCATAGTAACCCGATAATCCTTGGTATGGTATAAGGATTGATTTAAGTATAACACGTCTGCCTCAAATTGTAAATCTCAAAATAAAATATATTTTTATAATTCTAGATGAAGCTATATAAATCCTGCTATACTTATGAAAAATAATACAATATTTTAAGCAAAAATAAAAAACAAAAAGTTAAGATATTTCATAAAGAAAATCGCCTGCCGGAACAAGAATATACTATAAGGCATAAAATACAGCAGGTAATTCGTAACTTTGGTATTTTCAGAAATTTTTACTTCGCTGTCGCCAGCATCAGCTTAATACGGTTTTCCTGATTGACGCGGGCAGCGCTGGCATCGTAGTCCAGTGCCAAAATATTGGCTTCTTCGGCAATCTCCTTGATTTTGTTAATCATGCCGCGGCCGGCGATGTGATTAGGCAGGCAGCCGAAGGGCTGAGCACAGATAATATTGGTGTAGCCGCTATGCACCAGCTCCAGCATTTCGGCAGTCAGTAGCCAGCCTTCGCCCATATTGTTGCCGTAGCCGATAACACCCTTGGCCATAGCCTTAGTTTCCTCATAGGTGGCGGGGGGGCTGAAGGGAGCGATACTGAGAGCCTGATGCAGAATGCCTTCCATATATTTCAAATACCACATAGCGCTTTTGTTGACACTGTATTTGATAAAGCTGCCGCCGTAAAGCTTGTAATCCGTAAGATAAGTATCAACACAGTACATGATGAAATTCATCAGACCGGGCAGCATATATTCGCAGTTCTGACGTTGCAGGAAAGCTTCCAGATTGTTGTTGCCCAATGCGGCATATTTGATGTAGATTTCACCGACAATACCGACCTTGATTTTTTCCTTGTTGGTGATAGGCAAATCCGCAAATTCGTGCGCAATAGCCTTAGTAAGCTGCTTGATAGTGCCCAAGGCCTGCGCCTTGCCGCTCTTGAAGGCTTCACTCAAGCGTGCCAGCCATTTTTGCGCCAGTCTGTCGGCAGCGCCGTGTACAACCTCATAGGGACGTGTTTTATTCGTCAGGTACATCAGGGTATCGCCGTAAACAACGGCAGCCAAAAACTTATGCACCATGGATGCATCCAGATGGAAGCCTGGCTGCTGCTCCAAACCATTGACATTGAGGCTGATAACAGGAATATGGGTAAGTCCTGCTTTTTCCAAAGCCTTGCGCAGCAGATAGATATAGTTGGAGGCACGGCAGCCGCCACCTGTTTGGGTGATAATCAGCGCAGTGTGCTCCAAGTCGTATTTACCGCTTTCCAGAGCGTTTATCAGCTGGCCGATAACTAGCAGTGCCGGATAGCAGATATCATTATTGACGTATTTCAGACCGGTTTCGATTACTTCGCGTCCTGTGTTGTGCAGAACCTCGGCTTTGTAGCCGCAGCTTACGAGTGCTGCCTGCAGCAGTGAAAAATGCATAGGCAGCATGCCGGGTATAAGTATAGTATGCGTTTTTTTCATATCCTCCGTGAAGGGGGTAAACTTAACGTTAGCTGCTGGTAGCATATGCAAATCTCCTTTAATTATTATCTATATCGAAAAGCTGGGCTGCGGAGAACAGACTGCGGATGCGGATTTTGGCAGCACCAAGGTTGTCGATATCGTCTATTTTTATTTGTGTATAGATGCGTCCGCGTTCTTCGAGGAGGCGGCGGCATTCATCGGCCGTAATCGCATCGCAGCCGCAGCCGAAGCTTACAAGCTGAATCAGATGCATATCAGGATTTTGGGCAACATATTCGGCTGCCGCATACAGGCGGCCGTGATAGGTCCATTGGTTGAGCACCTGCAAATCGCGGTTGAGTTCCTTGGTCTTAATATGACTGCTTACGGCATCCTCACTGACGAGGGCAGCGCCCATGTTGGTAATCAGGCGGTCGATACTGTGGTTGACCTTGGGGTCGATGTGATAGGGACGGCCTGCCAGTACAACGATAGGCTTATGCTCTTCGCGTGCCTTGGTGATGATTTCCTGTCCTTTAGCCTTTACTTGTGCTTCATAGTCATAAAAGGCAGTGAAGGCACCATCAACAGCCTTGCGGATTTCCTCCTTGGTGATATCCGGGTAGGCCTTGGAAAACATTTCCTGCAGTTTTTTGACCAGCTTCTTTTTATGGAGCAGGCCAAGATAATCATAGAAGAAATGTATCTCAGGCTTATTCAAATCACGGATATTGGCGTGCAGCACTTCGGGATAATAGGCTACAACAGGGCAATTATAGCAGTTTTCCGTGCCCTGTTCATCTATATTGTAGGTCATGCAGGGATAGAAGATATTGGTGATTCCCTGCTGCAGGAGCCATTTGATATGGCCGTGCATCAGCTTGGCCGGATAGCAGACGGTGTCGCTGGGGATGGTTCCCTGACCAAGACGGTAAATAGTTTTGTCTTCAATCGGACTGTGTACAACCTTGAAGCCCAGGCTGGAGAGTAAGGCATTCCAGAAAGGGAGCAGCTCATACATATTCAGGCCCATAGGTATACCCATAATGCCGCGTTTAGGCGTTTCATTAACCGGCAATTCCTTGAGCAGCTGCAGCTTCTGACGGTACAGGTTCAGCTCATCCTTGGGGGCCATGTGGGTGATGGGGCGCTCGCAGCGGTTGCCGCTGATAAAGCGTTTGCCGCCGGCAAAGGTGTTGACGGTGAGGTGGCAATGGTTATTGCACAGGCCGCAGGTCATGCCCTTGACGGTGTGAACGAATTCACCCAGCTGCTGCAGGTTGAGCAGCGTTGTCTGATGCGGTGCGTCCTTGTAGCGGCGCTGTGCGTATAGGGCGGCGCCGTAGGCTCCCATAAGGCCTGCAATGTTGGGGCGGATAACGTTCAAATCCATTTCCTGCTCAAAGGCGCGCAGTACGCAGTCATTGAGGAAGGTGCCTCCCTGAACGACGATGTGTTTGCCGATGGCCTCCTTGCTGGCCGGGCGGATAACCTTATACAAAGCGTTTTTGACAATACTGATGGACAGGCCGGCGCTGATGTTGGCAACAGAGGCACCGTCCTTCTGTGCCTGCTTAACGCTGCTGTTCATAAACACGGTGCAGCGGCTGCCTAAATCTACAGGCATATCTGCTTTAAGGCCGATTTGTGCGAACTGCTCGGCTGTATAGCCCAAAATTTCGGCAAAGGTCTGCAAAAAGCTGCCGCAGCCGCTGGAGCAGGCTTCGTTCAAAAAGATGTTGTCGATAGCGCCGTTGTGGATTTTCAGGCACTTCATATCCTGACCGCCGATATCAAGAATGAAATCTACCTCCGGCTCCAGATATTGGGCAGCATAAAAGTGCGCCATGGTTTCTACGATACCATAGTCAACACCAAAGCCGTGGCGAATCAGCTCCTCGCCGTAGCCGGTGACTGCACCTGCCAGCAGGCGGCAGTTGGGATATTTTGTATAGAAATCAGTAAGATAATTGCGGACGGCAACAACAGGATTACCCTTATTGCTTTGATAGAAGGAATCAAGCAATTTGCCGTCAGGACTCATAACAGCGATTTTAATAGTCGTACTGCCGGAATCGATACCGATAAAGGCTTCCCCAGCCTCCGCAGGGGTACCTATAGCGACACTTTCTTTAGAGTGACGCATCTTGAAAACGGTATATTCACCTTCGTTTTTAAAAAGCGGCGGCAGATGCTCAAAGCTGTGCTGTGCTGCTGTCTGCAGTTTTTCTGGCAGCGTGGTAAGATCCACATCATGCTCGGCGCAGAAGGCTGCACCCATTGCTACATAAAGCAGGCTGTTTTCCGGGCAGACGCCTTTGATATTCAGAACACTGTCAAAGGCATCACGCAGACAGCTCATAAAGGTGAGCGGTCCGCCAAGATACAGCACATTACCGCTGATGGGACGGCCTTTGGCAAGACCGGTGATGGCCTGGCTTGCTACAGCATGGAAGATGCTGGCTGCCAGATCGCTTTTTTCCGCACCCTGGTTGAGCAGCGGCTGGATATCGCTCTTGGCGAAAACGCCGCAGCGGCTGGCGATGGTGTAGGTGTTATGTGCCTGCTGTGCCAGCTCGTTCATTTGGGGTGTTTCTACATTCAGCAGGGAAGCCATCTGGTCGATAAAAGCACCGGTGCCTCCGGCGCAGCTGTCGTTCATACGTGCGTCAAAATGGCGGCCTAAGAAGAGGATTTTGGCATCCTCGCCACCTAATTCGATAACGGCGTCGGTTCTGGGATTGAGCTTTTCAGCGCAGATTTTTTCCGCAAAAACCTCCTGCACGAATTGCAGTCCGCAGCTGTCTGCTACACCGATACCGCCGCTGCCGCTGATGGCCAGACGTGCGCTATGCAGTGTAGGGAATTTAGTCATCAATTCTTTATGTAGGGCCAGAATTTTCTCTGCAATCTGGCTGTAATGTCTTTCGTATTTATGGAATAGCAGATTGCCTGCATCGTCCAGTACGGCGATTTTAATTGTTGTACTGCCAATATCCAATCCTATCTGCATAGTAACCTCCTGCGAATATGACGTTCAGAGCCATGTCTGAAGCATGTTCACATTCTTTTTTTATAATCTGAATCTAAGCTGATAAATACTCATCTTATATTGTAATACTTTACCTGTAATTAGTAAAAGGTGTCATCAATAATTAAAGTAAAAAAAGTGCGAAACGCTGCAGCGTTTCGTCGTTTTGCAGCGGAGAAATGTTGTGCTCAATATATATAATATAGTTTACAAACTTATATATTATAAAAATCTCTGCTGCAATAGGTATAATAAAAAACCGTAAAGCCGATTATGGCTCTACGCGTAACCAAAAAGGACTGCGCTAAGACTGTAGCAGTCGGAAACGCAGTCCTTGCTTACTTAAATTATAGCAAAGATTTTGTGAAAAAGCTGTGATTTTATAAGTACAGCAAAATAGGTATGTAAGAATAAGACTATGGTGATTATATGGTCGTTTTAGGTAAGCAGGGTTTGCAGTATTTCGAGTAAATTTACTCAAGTACGATTTACTAAAGTATACTTGAGTAAATTCATAAGCGCATATGAGAAAGTGCGGATTAATTATGTACGTACTCTGTTAGCTTAGCAATGCTTTTACGCAAAAGAAAAGCATACAGACTATGTTGAGCGGTAGTCTGTATGCTTGCTGTTGCTTTATAAGTTTTAGAATGTTCCCTGCACCAGCTGGGCAATGTTTTTGGAATGATCGGATACACGCTTCATATTAATCAGCAGCTCCATCATAACGAAGCCTGCAGTAGGATTGCAGATATGTTCGTTAAGGCGCGTGATGTGATTCTTGCGGATTTCCTTCTGATATTGCTTAACCTCACGGCACAGACGCACAGCATCCTCCGCAATAACCTTATCATTTTTCTCCAGTGCTTCCAATGAACGTCCGGAGGCACGCAGTACCATTTCGCTGAGCTGCAGCAGCTCGGCCTTAGCCTCGTCAGAGAAAACCACGTCATCCTCAACAAGCTTGCGTGCGCGTTTAGCCAATGTTTCACCATGGTCACCGATACGTTCGATATCCGTGCAGGCGTGCAAAAGACCGGTGTGGCGTGTCGTCAGGCTTTCGCTCATTTCAGAGGAGCTCATCTGCGTCAGATAGTCGGTAATATCTCGCTCCAACGCATCGACAACAGGCTCGTGCTCCAGAACATATTTTACCTTGTCGGCATCAAAGCTTTGAATAGCCTCCATGCCCAGGCGCACGTCCTTGCGTGCCAGCTCGCCCATACGCACAACCTCTTTGACAGCAAGGCTGATAGCGATAGAGGGAGTGTTCAGCATGTTTTTGTCAAGATAAACAGGGCGCATGGAAATGATTTCTGCCTTGCCCGGCACAATCTTTTCTACCAGCTTGATGAAAGGGTTGGCAAAGGGCATAAAGAGCAGCGTGTTCAAAATGTTGAACGCCGAGTGCGCATTCGCAATCTGACGCGCAATGTCGCCGTCAGGCGATACGAGCAGCACGAATTTAATGAAGAACGGCATCAAGATTACGAAAATTATACTGCCGATAACGTTGAACATTACGTGAGCTGCAGCTACACGCTTAGCCGTAAGGTTAGCACGAAGCGAAGCGAGTACGGCAGTAATACAGGTACCGATATTGTCGCCGAGCAGTACAGGAATCGCACCCTCCAACGGAATAAGTCCCTGACCGGCCATAGCGATAAGAATACCGATGGTAGCACTGCTGGACTGAATCAGTACAGTCATAATCATACCGATGCCGATGCCCAGCAACGGATTGCTGGAGAAAACCTCGATGAAATGCACAAAGCCGGAATAGTTACGCAGAGGCATAACAGCTTTGCCCATCATATCCATGCCCAGCATCAGAATACCGAAGCCCAGCATAACCTGGCCAAGATATTTTGTGCGGCTTTTTCTCGCCAGCAGCTGCATCAAAAAGCCGATGAAGATTAAAATCGTGATATAGTCGGAAAGCTTGAAGGCGATGAGCTGTGCCGTCATAGTAGTACCGATGTTGGCACCCATGATAATGCCGAAGCCCTGCTTCAGCGTGAGCAGACCTGCATTTACCAGGCCTACGGTCATAACGGTGGTAGCACCGCTGGCCTGCAGCACAGCAGTAACAACTGCGCCCAACAGAATGCCCATAGCGAGCACGCCTGTCATGGCCTCCAAAATCTTTTGCAGCTTAGCGCCGGCAGCCTTTTGCAGACCGTCACCCATCAGCTGCATACCATACATAAACAAGGCGATACCGCCTAAAAATGCCAAGAAATAAGCAAGCATAAAAAATAAGTCCCCTTTTTTAATTTGTATGCATCCATGATTGCTGTAAAACAGCGTATACCTATACCTATTATACTAGAAATTTTATGATGTTAAAAGTGCGTAAGGAACTTTACATAAATTTTACATTAATCAAAATGCTTCCGAAACAAAAAAATACACCGCACATTTCGCACGGTGCGGTGTATTTTAAGGAGAGGTGTATGATGAAAAGATATGTTTAGGAGAGTTGCTTTATAAGAGTCATGGCTTCATCTACCGAAAGCGTGCTGCCGACAGCAACTAACTTTTCGTCGATGACTAAAGCGGGGAAGGCCATCACTCCATAGGCCACTACCTTTTGGAATTCGGAAACTTTTTCAAACTCAGCCTTAACCTTGAGCTTCTTTAAAGCAATAGCGGTATTCTGCAGCAGCAGCTCTGCCTGCTTAGTCATGGGGCCAAGAATTTTAACGTGCATTGAAATCACCTTTCTTTGCTTGCCTTGTTCAATAGGTTCCTTTCATCCTCGAGTATTATTGTAACAAACATATATGACAAAGGTAGGTGTAATCTGTGAATTAATTTAGAAACCTTTATCTGATTACTTTAAAATTACTTTTAAGAAGGATTTCAGACGTTCGTTTTTAGGGTTAATAAAAATTTCTTCCGGACTGCCCTGCTCCTGCACATGACCGTCAGCCATGAAAACAACCTTGGTGGCAACCTCACGGGCAAAGCCCATTTCGTGAGTTACGACTACCATGGTCATTTTTTCGTCTGCCAGCTCGCGCATAGCACGCAAAACCTCACCGGTCAGCTCCGGATCCAGAGAAGAGGTAGGCTCGTCAAAAAGCATAATAGCAGGCTTCATGGCTAAAGCACGGGCGATAGCTACACGCTGCTGTTGGCCGCCGCTGAGCTTACGCGGATAAACATCGCGCTTGTCGGAAAGACCAACCTTTGCCAGCAGAACCTCTGCTTCCTTGATTACTTCGGCTTTATCGCGCTTTTGTACGTTGACGGGTGCTTCAATCAGGTTTTCCAGAACAGTCATGTGCGGAAAAAGGTTGAACTGCTGGAATACCATGCCCATTTTGCAGGCAATGCGGCGGACATCATTGTTCTTGACGTATTCCGTGCCACCGGAGGTTTCACGGCACAGCTCTTCACCGTCGATGGTGATGCTGCCTTTATCGATTGTTTCCAGCTTGTTGAGGCAGCGCAGCAGGGTGCTTTTGCCGCCGCCGGAAGGACCGATTACGGCAACAACTTCGCCTTCGTTTACTTCCAGGTCGATGCCTTTGAGTACTTCCAGATTGTTGAATTTTTTCCAGATATTGGTTGCTTTGATTTTTGTTGTCATAGCTGTTACTCCTCCTATTGGTCATATCTGGAGAAGCGTTTTTCCAGACGTTCAAAAACAAGGGTTAAAATCAGAGTTGCCAGCAGGTAGAAGACTGCAGCAACGATGAAGGGGGTAATAGAAAAGTCACGCTGTACCAAATTGCGTGCGGTACGCATCAGATCGTTCATCGCCAGCACGTATACCAGAGATGTATCCTTTACCAGGGTAATGGTTTCGTTGCTGATAGGCGGCAGGATGATGCGGATAACCTGCGGCAGGATAATGCGGCGCATGGTCTGCACGTAGTTCATACCCAGAGTGTGCGCTGCTTCATATTGGCCTGCAGGAATTGCCTGAATGCCGGCGCGAAAGATTTCGCAGAAGTAGGCAGCGTAGTTTAATACAAAGGCTACGATAGCAGATTCAAAGTCCGGCAGGCGGATGCCGACGGACGGCAGTACGAAGTAAACGAAGAAAATCTGCAGCATAAGCGGGGAGCCGCGCAGAATCCAAACATAGCCGCCGATGAGGGCCTGCAGGGGTTTAATGCCGGAAACACGGCCGAGGCTGAGCAAAATGCCCAACGGAATGCTCAGTACGATGGTGATAATAAAAACTTGAAATGATACCAGGCAGCCATCCATCATCTGAGGGATGATATTTAAAACGTAATCCATAAATTATTTCTCTCCATATAATTATAATATGGGCTGCCGCTAAATGCGACAGCCCTCAAGTGATAACAAATTAATATTTTGTGATATCTGCGCCCATCCATTTTTCGGAAATCTTTTTGCAGGTACCGTCTTTTTTCATTTCATCCATAGCTTTGTCGATGCGGTCTTTGAAGTCTTTGTCGTCCTTACGGAAGGCAATTGCTACAACCTCATCACCCATGTTCTGCTCAAGAATTCTGTAGGCACCGGGTTTCTTTTTGTCATAATAGCCGCGAGCAAGAACTGCGTCTACGATAGCAGCATCAACACGTTTGTTGTCTATTTCCATGTAAATAGCTGCGAAGTCGGGATATTTGCGAACTTCCTTCATGGAAGCTGCCAGCTCTTTGTGTGCAGGCTGTTCGAGCAGGTAGGAGCCTGTGCTGTCATCCTGTACCGCTACGATTTTACCCTTTAAATCTTCGAGGGTTTTAATCGGAGAATCCTTAGGAACAACAACCAGCTGGGAGTTGTTGATGTAAGGCTTGGACATGCCATATACCTTTTCACGCTCCGGGTTAACGGTGAAGCAGTTCCAGATAGCGTCAATGCGTTTGGATTTGAGCTCTGCTTCTTTTGCACCCCAATCGATAGGCTTGAATTCTACTTCCATGCCGGCACGCTTGCAGGCTTCGCGTGCAAGGTCGATATCCATGCCGACGATTTCGTTCTTTTCATTGCGGTAACCCATAGGAGCGAAGTTATCGTCCAGGCCGATTACCATTTTTTTCGGGCCGTCGCTGCCGCAGCCGGCAACCATCATGAGCATCATCATCAGACCCATTACTAAAGCTACTAATTTTTTCATTTTCCACACCTCATTTGTTAATTAGCATTTAACTATGTACCCATTATACTTTAGTACGCTAAATTTGTAAAGTGCTAAACGCAAATTTTTTTTAGAAATTGCGGTAAGCTAAGAAATAAGCTCCCACAGAAGTCTGCGGGAGCTTTTGTACTATGCTTCGGTAAATCAGAATGCCGGAGTAATGGAGCCTTTGAAGTGATCCTCGATG
>NZ_GL830936.1:15719-61245 GCF_000188175.1 Phascolarctobacterium succinatutens YIT 12067
ATTTTTTGTTTTCAGCGGAGGTATAAATCTTCTTCAGCTGTTCAATGCGCGGATCCTTTTCGTTAGCCTTGGTGGTTACGAAGATGTTAACAAACGGGTTATCAGCGCGTTCGACCAACAGGCTGTCCTTAGACGGGTTCAGTTTGGCAACCAGTGCATAGTTGGCATTGATTACGGCAATATCAAGGTCGCCCATTGCTTTAGGAATAGAAGCAGCGTCCAGCTCTTGAATCTTGTAGTTTTTCGGATTTTTGGTAATGCTTGCTATAGATGTAGAAACATCGTTTTTATCCTTAACTTCGATGAAGCCTTTGTCAGCCAGAACCAGAAGTGCGCGAGCACCGTTGGACGGATCGTTAGGAATGCCGATGGTTGCGCCTGCCGGGATATCCTCAACCTTTTTATATTTGGTGGAGTAGATAGCCATCGGGAAGTTTACGGTTTTGAAAGCTTCAACCAGTTCGAATTTAGGTTCTTTTTTCAGGGTTGCTGCCAGATACGGAGCATGCTGCATGGAGTTGGCAAACAGCTCGCCCTGTGCCAGGGATACGTTCGGGGTTACATAGTCGGAGAATTCGACAACCTCAATTTTCAGGCCTTGCTTTTCAGCCAGCTTTTTAACGTTGTCCATGATTTCAGCGTGCGGACCGGCGGTTACACCGATTTTAACAGGTGCGTTCGGGTCAGCCTTTTTATCGGCTGCCTTGTTGTCATCACCGCAGCCTGCGGCGATGATGGTCAGTGCGCAAAGCGCAACGGTGAGTAAAAGTTTGGTAATCTCCTTCATAAGTTGTTCCTCCCTAAAATAATGGTGGTCTGCTGCCAGGCAGAAGCGGCTTTTTCTTTATTACGTCGATGAAACTCGCTTCATCGTTGTAAACCCTCATTTGGCTTGTAGATTACAGTTTGTTTTTGTTTAATTTTTTAGATGCGTAGTCGCCTAAGGACTGCATTGCCTGTACCATGACGATGAGCACGACAACGGTGGCAATCATAACATCCATCTGGAAGCGCTGGTAGCCGTAGCGAATTGCCAGGTCACCAAGACCGCCGCCGCCTAAGGTGCCGGCCATTGCGGAATAGCCGATTAAGCTGATGATGGCAAGCGTTACACCCAGTACGATAGAATGCATTGCTTCGGGAAGCAGTACCTTAGTGATAATCTGCATCGGGCTTGCACCCATAGCCTGTGCTGCTTCGATAATGCCGGGGTTAATTTCCAGCAGAGAAGATTCAATGATACGTGCAATGAACGGTGCTGCGGAAATAGTCAGCGGCACGATTGCTGCGGTAGTACCGATGGAAGAGCCGACAATCATACGTGTCAGCGGAATAATTGCTACCATTAATATAATGAAAGGAGTGGAACGCGTTGCGTTGACAATCGCACCCAGAATAGTGTTAAGCGGTTGGTTCGGCAGAATGTGGTCCTTGCGGGTTACGGTAAGAATTACGCCCAGCGGAATGCCGATTAAAGTGGAAAGTGCGGTAGAAGCGAAAACCATGTAGCAGGTTTCCCAAAAGGATTTTATTAAAAGGTCAATCATATCAGGACTCATAGCCAATTACCTCCGTTTTCAGATGCTGCTGATGCAGATATTCCAATGCATTTTTAATGCGCTCGCGGTTACCGGAAATCTCAATCAGCAGGGTGCCGAAGAGGACATCCTTCAGCTGGTCGGTATTACCGGAAATAATGCTTACGTCAACATCAAAATGTTTTACCATGCCGGAAATAATAGGCTCGCTGGCACTGTCGCCGATGAAGGAGATACGCACCAGCAGCTTGCTGCCTTCTGTATAGGTATCGCTTAATTTCATCTGTTTAACGATATCAGGCAGCTCGGCGTTGATAACGCTCTTGGTAAATTCCTTGGTAGTGGGATGCTGCGGATTGGTGAAAACGTCAATCATCGGGCCTTCTTCAATGATGTCGCCGCTTTCGATAACAGCAACGCGGTCACAGATGGTTTTTACAACCTCCATCTGGTGCGTAATCAGCACGATGGTCAGGTTCATCTTTTTGTTGATGTCCTGCAGCAGATGCAGAATAGATTTGGTGGTCTGCGGGTCGAGGGCGCTGGTTGCTTCGTCGCACAGCAGTACCTTAGGATTGCTTGCCAGAGCGCGGGCAATGCCTACACGCTGCTTCTGGCCGCCGGATAATTGGCTGGGATAATAGTTGGCACGGCTTTCCAGCTGTACCAGCTCCAGCAGCGGACGTACGCGCTTGTCGATTTCGCTCTTGCTCAGACCTTGGATCTCCAGCGGAAAAGCGATGTTATCATAAACAGTACGGCTTGCCAGCAGGTTGAAGTGCTGGAAGATCATGCCGATGCTTTGACGTGCTTTACGCAGCTGTGCTTCGCTCATGGCGGTCAGCTCCTGGCCGTCAACGAATACCTGGCCTGCGGTAGGTTTTTCCAGCATGTTGATGCAGCGCACCAAGGTGGATTTGCCGGCACCGGAAAGACCGATGATACCGAAAATTTCGCCGGCCTTGATGCTCAGGCTTGTTTTGTGCAGAGCATGGATGTCGCCGGCCTTGCTGTAGTAGGTTTTTTCTACATTAACTAGTTCTATCATTCTTGTGTTCCTTTCTAATGTGACTGCAAGTTTCAGCAGTCCTTATTTGAGTGTGAGAGATTATTTTCCAATAGAAGTCAGCGGATGCTGCTTGAGAGTCGCATTCTCCGGTGTACGTCTGCTGTCGGAATTGACGGCCGGCGTAAAAAAATCCTTCACCGGCACGGCGAAGGATACGTTGCATCTGTAATCTTCATCTGCCGGAATTATCCGTTGGAATTGGCACCGTTCACTGATGTGTGGTTGCCGTAGCTTCATCGGGCCAGTCCCTCAGCTACTCTTGATGAAATCTCTGTTAAGTTTGAATGAAATAATCATACATCTATTTTAGGATATTGTCAACAGTTTTGCGTAAAATTTACGAAAAAACTGTAAAGCTGTAAAGCTGCGTCCAATGGATTTCAGGAATTGCTCAAATTATATCAAAATACTAGGTAATTGTAAAGCGAAATGCGAAATTTTTTACAAAACCTGCGGAAAAAAGATTTTTTGTAAATTCTTCTTGACTTTCACAAGATAAAGTATTAAAGTATTTTTACAAGTTAGTGAGTTAAAGTACTATCGTTATATGCACGTAACGCACAGGAGGAAACTAAAAAATGGCAGCAAATATTCATGATCATTTAACAGACCAGTTATTCAAAGCGATTCTCAGCTTAAAGGATGAGGAGCAATGCTATAAATTTTTTGAGGATATCTGTACTATCAGCGAGCTGAAGGCAATGGCACAGCGCCTAGAGGTAGCGCGCATGCTGGATGAAGGCTGTATTTACGAAACTATCGTAGAGAAAACCGGTGCCAGCACCGCGACGATTTCACGCGTTAAACGTTGTCTTGTTTACGGCGCTGACGGTTATAATTCTGTCATGCAAGTTATAAAAGAGGGGAAGAAAAAAGATGACTAATAAGGTGTATCAGGTTCCCTACGGAACCAAGGATATTCTGCCGGGAGAGATGAAGACACGCCGCGGAATTGAAAATGCGATTATCAACGTTTTTGACAAATGGGGCTATGATGAGGTAAAAACACCTGATTTCGAATATGTTGATACTTTTGGCGCCGCAGGTAGCAAAGGGGACTTCCGTTTTTTTGACCGCAGCAATAATCTGCTGGCGCTGCGCAATGATATGACGGCACCGATTGCCCGTCTGACAGCGACACGCCTGCAGGGCGGCGAAAAGATTAAACGTCTTTGCTATCTGGCAAATCTTTACCGTTATGAAGAAATTCAGGCGGGACGCCAATGCGAATTCGAGCAGGCCGGTGTAGAAATGCTGGGTGCCAGCGGTGCCGCTGCCGATGCCGAGGTTATCGTGCTGGCAGCCGAAGCATTGCAGGCTGCAGGCTTGCAGAAGTTCGCTATCAGCCTGGGCCACGTTGATTTTATCAACGGCCTGGCGGAGGAAGCGGGCTTTGATGCTGCTCAGCTGCAGCAGCTGAAGGATTACCTGCGCCGTCATGATGCTGTGGGCATGCAGCAGATGGCAGATGCGATGGAAAATATCCGTCCGGAAATCAAGCAGCTTTTTGCCGATTTCCTCTTCCTGCAGGGCGGCATAGAGCTTTTGGACAAGGTTGCTGCAATAGTAACTAACGCTAAGTGCCAAGGCGCGCTGAATGATTTGCGCAAAATCTACAAGCTGGTGGATGCTTACGGTGCAGCAGGCTATTTGAGCTTTGATCTTGGCTTATATCGTTCGCTTGACTATTACACGGGCATGCTTTTTGAAGTGTATCTGCCGGAAATGGGTTATCCGGTGGCAGGCGGCGGACGCTACGATAAGATGATGCAGCGCTTCGGTCTGGAGTGCCCGGCAACAGGCTTTGCCGTTGGCGTGGACCGCGTACTGCTGGCTTTGGAGCGCAACGGTGTTGCTACCAATAACCGCACCTGGGACGTGCTGGTAACCTGGAGCGAAGGCAAGCTGCCGGAGGCGATTGCCAAAGCGACAGCATTGCGCCGCGAAGGTCGCAGCGTGAAGCTGCTGACCGAGGCTGCGGACCTGCAGGGAGCAGCGCTTGCCGTAAAGGAATATGGCTGTAAATCGTTAGTATATGTAGAATAAGCTTAAAGAAAAGATAGTATACACATTAAGCTTATAGCTGGGAAATATAGAGGGGTATTTTTATGGACGAATACATTACTATAGCATTGCCGAAGGGCAAGCTGTTCGATAAGTCTGTACGCCTGCTGGCGAAGGTAGGCTACAGCGCCGAAAACGTTACCGAGGATTCACGCAAGCTGGTAATCAGCAACGAGGAAACCAAGGTACGCTTTATTATTGCCAAAACCGTTGATGTACCGACGTATGTTGAATACGGTGCGGCAGATATCGGTATCATCGGCAAGGATGTACTGCTGGAGCAGGATAAAGACGTGGTGGAGCTTCTGGATTTGGGCTTTGGCCGCTGCCGTCTGATGATGGCGGTGCCGGAGGCCAAGCGACGCGCCAAGCTGACGGATTATGCTCACCTGAGGGTAGCAACGAAGTATCCGAACTGCGCCAAGGCTTATTTCAATAAGCTGGGAATTCAGACAGAAATTGTGAAGCTCAACGGCTCGATTGAGCTTGGACCTATCGTAGGCCTGAGTGAAATGATTGTAGATATAGTAGAAACAGGGCGCACCCTGAAAGAAAATAAACTGGCGGAGGTTGATTCTATTTTTACCGCTACTGCCAGACTGATTGCCAACCGCGCCAGCTTTAAGCTGAAATTTGCGCGCTTGCACAAGCTGGTTGAGGATTTACGTATTGTTTTAAATGAGGAGGATAAATAAAATGCAGGTTACAGACGCAAGAAAGATGAGCGCAGCAGAGATTGCTGCTTTAATGAAGAAGAAAGCTTTTGACGAGGTGGAATTATCTCCGCGCATTCAGGCAGGCACGGACGCTATGTTCGGCAGACACATGACGGCAGCACAGGTTGTTGATCAGATTGTTGCTGATGTGCGTAAAAACGGTGACGAAAGCCTTTTTTACTATACTAAGCTGATTGACCGCGTAGAGCTGACACCGGAAAATATCCGCGTAACCGAGGAAGAATTTGCGGAAGCGGAAGCGGAAGCTATTGTCAAACCGGAAGTAAAGGCTGCTTTGGAGCGTGCCATTGCCAATGTTATGAAGTTCCATGAAGAGCAGATGCCGAAAACCTGGCTTACGAACCGTCCTTACGGTTCACTGCTGGGGCAAAAGGTTACCCCGGTTGATTCCGTCGGTATTTATGTTCCCGGCGGCACTGCTGCTTATCCTTCGTCTGTAATGATGAATGCCTGCCCGGCAAAGGTGGCCGGCGTTCCCCGCATTGTGATGGCCGTACCGCCCGGAAAGGACGGCAAGGTTAATCCGAACGTGCTGGTAACGGCAAAATTAATCGGTGTTACCGAAATTTATAAAATGGGCGGCGCACAGGCAATTGCTGCACTGGCCTTTGGCACCGCAACCGTACCGAAGGTAGAAAAAATCACCGGCCCCGGCAATATCTTTGTAACCTTGGCGAAAAAAGCCGTTATCGGTCACGTTGATATTGATATGCTTGCCGGTCCGAGCGAAATTTTGATTGTAGCAGATGATAGCGCTAACCCGACTTATCTGGCAGCAGACCTTCTGAGCCAGGCAGAGCATGATCCGCTGGCCTGCGCCATTCTGATTACCGACAGCGAGCGTGTGGCCAACGCTGTGGGCGAGGAAATCGAAGTGCAGCTGGCACAGCTGCCGCGTAAGGAAATCGCCGGTACCTCTCTGCAGCAGGCAGGTAAGATCGTCCTTGCCAAGGATATGCCTACCGTTATCGAAATGGCTAACCTTTCCGCACCGGAGCACTTGGAAATCATGACTAAGGCACCGTTCGAAATTATGCCGTATATCCGTAATGCCGGCGCAATGTTCCTGGGTGCTTATTCACCGGAACCGCTGGGCGATTACTATGCAGGACCGAACCACGTTCTGCCGACAGGCGGTACGGCGAAATTCTATTCCGTACTGAACGTAGAAACCTTTATGAAGAAAACTAGCATTATTGCCTACACTGCTCCGGCACTTATGGCCGCTGCCGACGATATTATTACCTTGGCTGAAGCAGAGGGACTGCAGGCTCATGCAAACGCTATCCGTAAACGTGTGGGTAAATAAGGAGGCAGAAGATGAGTAGCTTTACTGTTCGCCAAAGTATTGAGGCGATGGAAGAATATGCCGTAGAAAGCGTGGCGGCGGATATTATTGTTAACGCCAACGAAAGTAATTACCAGCTGCCGCAGGAGATTGCGGAAAAGATTACCCAGCGCACCGCACGCTTCCCGTTTAACCGTTATCCGCCAATTAAATCGGAAAACCTGTGCGAAGTGATTGCCAAAGAGCTGGATGTAGATATTGACTGTGTAAAAATCGGCAACGGTTCCAGCGAGTTGTTGGAAAAGGCCTGTTATGTTTTTGGCGGGCCCGGCAAAAAGATTGCCGTACCCTGGCCGTCATTTTCTATGTACGGCGAATACGCTGCCCTTTCCGACAGCGAGGAGGTGCGCTATCCGCTGACAGCCGAAGGCTTTGTTGATGCTGACAGCGTTATCAGCTTTTGTAAGGAGCAGCAGCCTTCACTGTTGATTGTCTGCAATCCGAACAATCCTACAGGCAACTATAACAGCCTGGCAGCTATGGAAAAAATTATTGCTAATGTAGATTGCCCTGTTATTATGGATGAGGCTTACATGGAATTTGCCGATGGCAAGGAGCTGGCACCGAATGATTTGCGTCCGATGCACAAGCTGTGGCTGGTAGCAGGCTCTACTTTGAGCTTAGTCGGACGCTACAGCAATCTGATGGTTTTCCGCACCTTTTCCAAGGCCTATGGGCTGGCAGGTCTGCGCTGCGGTTATGCAGTGGGTGCGCTGGGGCTGGTGCGTCAGCTGGGCAAGGCGCTGCTGCCGTATCATGTAAATGCCTTTACGCTGATGGCCGCTAAAACAGTTTACGAAAACAAGGAATTGTATAAAGAACGCATCAAAACCATCCGCGAGGAACGCGATAAATTTGCAGATTGTCTGAAAACCTTAGGCTTTAAGGTATGGCCGACGGCAACTAATTTTGTTACCTTCCGTGCGGAGGGGGAACTGATGCAGCAGCTTGCCAAGGCTTATGCGGCGAAATTTAGCGAAAGATTGCCGGAGCAGGCGGCAGGAGGCAAGCTGATCTTTAAATATCTTTTGGCCAACAGTATTCTGGTGCGTGATTTCAGCACGCATCCGGTGCTGCAGGGCTGCTTGCGTATCACTATCGGCTTGTCTGAAGAAAACAAGCAGATTATTGCTAAAATCACCGAGCTTTGTGCGGAGGTAAAAGCATGAGAAGCGGTAATGTAGAAAGAAAAACACTGGAAACAGGCATCAGCGCCGAATGGTGCCTTGATGGCAGCGGCAGCTGCGAAATAAATACAGGCATCGGCTTTTTTGACCATATGCTGACGCTTTTGGCGAAGCACAGCTTCAGTGATCTGGTGGTGCATGCTGTGGGCGACTTAGATGTTGACAGCCATCATACGGTAGAGGACTGCGGTATTGTTTTAGGCCAGGCGCTGAAGGAGGCTGTGGGCGATAAGGCAGGCATTCACCGTTACGGCAACTGCTTTTTGCCGATGGATGAAGCGCTGATACAGGTGTGTCTGGATTTCAGCGGCCGTCCGTATCTTGTTTTTGACGCGGATATTCCTAAGGTACAGCTTGGCATTTACGATGCCGAGATGACGGAGGAATTTTTCCGCGCTTTGGCAATGCAGGCAGGCCTCACGCTGCATATCCGCGTGCTTTACGGCAAGAATACGCATCACATCATCGAAGCGATTTTCAAAGGTTTTGCCAGAGCGTTGGCCGAGGCAGTAGCCTTTGACAGCCGTGTGCATGGTGTTATGAGCAGCAAGGGGACACTTTAATGCGTGTTATAAAGCACCGTTGCTTCACACATGTTTTGAGTTAGCATGAGGGAAAATATATGAGTAAAAAAATAACGATTATAGATTATGGCATGGGCAATCTTTACAGCGTGCAGAACGCACTGCGTTCTATCGGTGCGGAGCCTGTGGTGACAAGCGATGCGTCTGTGATTGCGCAGGCTGAAAAGATTCTGCTCCCGGGCGTGGGTGCTTTTGGCGATTGTATGGCTAACCTGGAAAAGTCGGGCCTGATTCCCGTGATTACGGAAAGCCTGCACAGCGGCAAGCCTTTTCTGGGCATTTGTCTGGGCATGCAGCTTTTGTTTGAGGGCAGCGACGAAGCGCCGGGCGTTAAGGGCCTGGGCTTCTTCAAAGGCAAGGTGCGCCTGCTTGATACCGAGCTGAAGATTCCGCATATGGGCTGGAATAAGCTGGAGCTGCGCAGTCCTTCACCGCTTTTAGAGGGTGCGGAGGGTGAATACGTTTACTTTGTGCACAGCTTCCATGCGGAGCCAGAGGACAGAAGCATTATTACCTCGGTCTGCGACTATGGCATGGAGGTTACTGCTTCCGTGGGACGCGGTAATGTTCAGGCCTTTCAGTTCCATCCGGAAAAGTCGAGCAGAGTCGGCATGCGCCTGCTGAAAAATTTTGTTGAATTATGAGGGGAAAATTATGATTATATATCCTGCAATAGATATCCGTGGCGGACGCTGCGTGCGTCTGACGGAGGGACGCTTTGATGCAGAAACTGTTTTTGCCGATGACCCGGCGGAGATGGCTGCCAAGTGGGCGGCCTGCGGTGCCGAATGGCTGCATCTTGTTGATCTTGACGGTGCGCTGGCGGGCGAGGGCAAAAACCTGCCTGTGATTGAACGCATTCTTAAAACTGTAAAAATTCCTGTCGAGCTTGGCGGCGGTATTCGCAATCTGCAGGCAGTAGAAAAGCTTTTGGAGCTGGGTGTGGAGCGCCTGATTTTGGGCAGCGCTGCCGTAAAGAATCCTGAGCTTGTCAAAGAGGCCTGCGCCAAATATCCCGGACATATCGCTGTCGGCATTGATGCGAAGAACGGCGATGTAGCTATCGAAGGCTGGGGCGAAGGAAGCGGCGTTGTCGCAACCGAGCTGGCCAAGCGCATGGCAGAATATGGTGTGGCAACGATTATCTTTACCGATATCAGCCGTGACGGTATGCTCAGCGGCGTAAATGCCGAAGCGACGGCGGCGTTGGCGCGTGCCTGTGGCGTACCGATTATTGCCAGCGGCGGTGTAGCTTCGCTCGATGATATCCGCAACGTAAAAAAATACGAAAAGGATGGCGTAGCAGGCTGCATTATCGGTAAGGCAATTTATACCGGTGCCGTTAATCTGCCGGACGCTTTAAAAATTGCTGCGGCAAAGGAGGAATAAGATGCTTACGAAGAGAATTATTCCTTGTCTTGATGTTAAGGAAGGACGTGTTGTTAAGGGCACGAACTTTGTCGGTCTGCGTGATGCCGGTGACCCGGTGGAACGTGCGGCGGCTTATGATGCCGAGGGTGCTGATGAGCTTGTTTTCCTTGATATTACTGCGACCTTTGAGGAGCGCAAGGCGATGCTGGATGTTATCAGCAGAACTGCGGCCAAGGTTTTTATGCCGCTGACAGTCGGCGGCGGCATCAGCAGCGTGGAGGATATCAAAAATTCTCTGCGTGCCGGTGCTGATAAAACCTCGCTCAATTCCGCAGCGGTAAAAAATCCGCAGCTGATTGCCGACGGTGCCAAACTGTTTGGTAACCAGTGCATTGTTCTCGCAATTGATGCACGTAAATGCGGTGAGAACAAGTGGGAGGTTTATGTGCAGGGCGGGCGTAAGCCGACGGGACTTGATGCCGTGGAATGGGCAAAAAAAGGTGTAGCGCTCGGTGCCGGAGAAATCCTGCTGACAAGCATGGATGCCGACGGCACGAAAAACGGCTATGACATTGCTCTGACGAAGGCCGTAAGCAGTGCCGTAAATGTGCCTGTTATCGCCAGCGGCGGTGCAGGCAAGCTGGAGGATTTCTATGATGTGCTGACAGAAGGTGGCGCTGACGCTGTGCTGGCGGCCTCTGTTTTTCACTATAAAACCTTCACCATTAAGCAGGTGAAGGAGTATCTGCGTTCTCGAGGTATAGAGGTGAGGTTATAATGCAGATCGATATTTCTAAAATCAAATTTGACAGCAGAGGTCTTGTGCCTGCTGTTGTTGTAGATGTACGCACGAACGATGTTGTTATGCTGGCGTATATGAATGAGGAGTCATTGCTCAAAACATTGGAAACAGGTTATACCTGGTTCTGGAGCCGCAGCCGTCAGGAGCTGTGGAACAAGGGCGCAACAAGCGGTAATCTGCAGAAGGTTGTAGAGCTGTTCTATGACTGTGACGGTGATGCATTGCTCGTAAAGGTAGAGCAGCAGGGAGTAGCTTGCCATACAGGCGAATATTCCTGCTTCCATAATGCGCTGTGGCATACGTCCAATCTGCCGGTGCCTGAGGTAGAAGGGCTGCCGAAGGTTATCAGCGAGTTGTACCGTATGATTTTGTACAAGCGTCAGGCTGATGATGCAGAGATGAAGTTCCTTATGAGCGGCAGTCAGGATAAGCTGCTGCAAAAGCTGGGCAACGAGATTACGGAAACGATTATCGCGTCCAAGAACGGCGAGAAGGATAAGGTGCTGCACGAAATGGCAGATTTGTGGTATCACTGCCTGGTGCTTTTGGCTTATCACAACATTACGCCGGAGGAGCTGCTGCGTGAGCTTGGGGGCAAGAGAGCGTAAGGAAAATTTTACAAAACCAAATATGTATGCTAGACTATAAACAGTTGCATGATTATTTTCACTTAGCGAAAAGATCGTGCCTGACTGTGTGAGTCAGTGGCATCTGTCGAGCTTTCGGCAGATGCCTTTTTTATTGACACCACATATGACACCAAGTATAATGGAGATAGAAAGAAGCTATGTCACAATGGGAAAAGCTACTGTACAAGCTGAAAAAATTATCACATGATATGCGGTTTGAGGAATTGCAGAAAATATTGGAAAGCTATGGCTATGAAATGCAATCTCCGCAAAGTGGCAGCAGCCATTTTTCGTTTCGTAAAAAGGGCAGAGCTGTTATTACTATTCCTAAGCATAAACCGATCAAAAAGGTGTATATTAAGTTAGTTAAAAATATTGTGGAAAGCGAGGAAGAAAAATGAAAACTTTAGAAGATTACATGAAGTTGAATTATCGCCTTGAGTTTGAACCTGATGAAGATGAAGGCGGTTATGTTGCTTATTTTCCTGAGCTTCCCGGCTGTATTACTATGGGGGATACTATTGAAGAGGCAGCGGCAAATGCAGTTGATGCTAAGCGTACATGGCTGGAAGCTGCCTTGGAAAATGAAATGGGAATTCCTCTGCCTGAGAAAAAGGATAAATATTCCGGTCAGTTTAAACTTCGTGTGCCCAAGGCTTTGCATAAGCTTTTGAGTCAGCATGCTAAGCAGGAAGGTATCAGTATGAATCAGTATTGTGTGTATCTGCTTACTCGTAATGATGCTCTTAATGCCAAATAGATAAGATTGAGCGTAACTCATCAAAAATAGAAATCTGCTGTGCGAAAGCGTGGCAGATTTTTTATTACCTTTGTAACAATTTTCTTTTCCTGCTATAACCTGAGATACTTTTTTTCGCTAAAGCATTACAAAAGCATTTAAATATAGTATAATGATAACATATTATTTTCTGGCACTATTTTAGGGAGAGGTGTAATTACTCATGGATGAAAGAAATAATAAACCTGTGCCGCAGCTGATAGAGGTTGAGCCAATGCAGGATGGCTACCGCTGGGTCGCAATTACGGCGATGCTGCTGGCAATCGGTATTATTCTGCACACTGTAAGTCCTAACGTCGGCGGTGTAACGCCTAACTGGACAATTGCTATGTACTCTATTGTTATCAATCTGACGCGTCCCAAGCTGTCTCAGGCTATCGGTATCGGTTTTATCGCTGGCCTGACACTGGTACCGTCCTCTAAATCGGCTTTCCCGCTGGGCAATGTTGCCAGCGAGCTGGCCGGTGCGACTGTCTGCTGCCTTTTGGTTGAGGCTATGGTTAAAATCGGTATCAGCGAATGGAAGCTGCGTCCGTTTATCACCGGCTTTGTTGCTACGATGACCAGCGGCGGTCTGTTTACTTTTATCCTGAAGCTTATTTTAGGCTTGCCGCTGCACGTATGGATTTACGCTATGCTGCCGGTTGTTGCGATTGTAGGCCTGCTTAACGGTTTGATAACCTTCTTCCTGTACGCTCCCGTGCGGAAGCTGTTTTACTTTCAGGAGGATGAAAAATAATGGAAAGCGTAATCAACGTAGAGAATTTTTACTTTGCCTATAAAAAATCGGATCTGGTGCTGCGGGATATCAACTTTGAAATAAAAAAAGGCAGCTTCACCGTTATCACCGGACCTAGCGGTGCCGGTAAGACAACGCTGTGCAAGGCTATGACCGGTATCGTCCCCTATTACATGGGCGGACGCTACAGCGGCGATGTTAAAATTAACGGCGAAAGCACTAAGGGCAAGCGCGTCAGCGATATTGCCATGCGTGTGGGCTTTATTATGGAAGACTACGAAAGCCAGCTGGTTTCATTGACTGCCGGCGAGGAAATTGCCTTCAGCCTGCTTAACCACGGATTTGCGCCGCATGAGGTTAAAGAACGCACCAGACAGGCGCTCGAGGATGTAGGCCTGCCGGGGCGCGAAAGCTATCAGCTGGACGAGCTCAGCGGTGGTCAGCGTCAGCGTCTGCTTTTGGCAGCAACGCTTGCCGTGCATCCGGAGATTATTGTGCTGGATGAGCCTGTATCTGCAATGGACCCGGACGGTGCACGTTCCCTGTATAAGCTGGTAGACAAAATCCATAAGCAGTACGGTACAACGATTATTGCCGTTGAACATCGCGTGGATTATGTGCTGCCTTACGTAACGGATATGATTGTACTGAACGAGGGCGAGCTGGTGGCGGCTGATGCCTTTGAGGCTGCTGCTCCTAAAATGTACGAAAATCCTGCATTACGTCCGCTGCTGCCGTCACTGTGGCAGATTAAGCTGGGCCTGGAAGAAAAGCTCGGCGTGGATTTGGGCGATTGGCGCAGCGAAGAGGATGCGCTGGCTGATTTTCGCACCTATGGGATTGTTGCGGCAGAAGGGAGAGCTGACTGATGTTAGAAGCAAAGGATGTCAATTTCGCTTATATGCGTGGACAGCCTGTAATCAAGGATATGGATTGCAAGATAGAGGACGGAGAATTTGTGGCGTTGTTGGGACATAACGGCAGCGGTAAAACAACCTTGAGCCGTCTGTTTATGGCACTGTGCCATCCGCGCAGCGGTCAGGTTTTTGTTGACGGCGAGGATATCGTTAAGCGTGAGCCGGCAGATTTGGCCGATAAAATCGGTTACGTATTCCAAAACCCGGACCTGCAGATTTTAGAGGATACTGTATTTGATGAGGTTGCTTATGGGCCGCGTGCCAAAAAGCTGACGGAAGCAACTATAGAGCGTCAGGTAAACGAAGCGTTGGAGGCTATGGGCCTGACAGAGCTGAAGGGTGAATATCCGCGCCTTCTGTCCTTCGGTCAGAAGCGACGCCTTGGCGTTGCGGCGGCACTGGCACTTAATCCGCGCACGCTGATTCTGGACGAAATTACCAATGGCCAGGATGCGTTGGAAAAGGAAGCTATGATGAGCTACCTGCAGGCAATCAATGAAAAGCGCGGCATTACGATTGTACTGATTTCGCATGATATGGATATTGTACGTCGTTACGCTAAGCGTGCAATTGTATTGCATTACGGCAAGCTGGTTTACGACGGTACGCCGGTGAAGCTGTTTGACGGCAGCCAACCGGTAGAGCGCTGGGGTCTGTGCCGTCCTACGGTAGCAGCTCTGGCTGCATCCTTGGGAATTGAGGCCGCAACTGCCGAAGAATTTTGCAAGCAAGTTATTTGTAAGGAGGGAAGCAGATGAAGCTGACAGCCTTTACACAGATTATAGTTACTCTGGCGGTTACTGCCTGGGTGTTCATTCTGCCGGTAGAAGCGGTAGCCACGATTCTTGTTTTGGAGCTGGCGCTGCTGTTATACATTAAGCATGACAGAATGACGATGGCTGCTATCGGCGGTCTGGCAGTTTTCACCGGTATGATGATTTTACTGCAGCTGCTTTTCGGCTCTCCGCTTGATGTATCGCTTACCGGCGGCCTGCGTATGCTGGTTATGACGATGGCGTTTTTGTGCCTGTTGGCAGCGAGCCGAATTCAGGACATTGCCAAGGCTTTGGTAGACCGTTTTCATATGCCCTGCGAATATGCCTTCATGCTGACTACGGCGCTGCGCTTTGTGCCTAACTTTCTGACCGATAGCGGTATTACGCTGGATGCACAAAGCTGTCGCGGCTATTCTAACCGTGGCAATATGTTCAAGCGCTTCTTCGCTTATCTGGTTGTTATCCGTCCGCTGGTTATGCGTGCGGTAGCAAAATCGGAAACACTGGCACTTTCCATGGAGCTGAAGGGCTTTGGCGGTAACACCTACAAGAATATGCCGCCGGCACCGCTGCGCTTCGGCGATATTTTCGTACTTCTTTTGGTAGTAGTGCTGAGTACTTATCCGCTGTGGATTAAATATCTCTAATAAAAAACAAAGAACTGCGAAAGCTCTGTGCAGTGTATTGCTGTACAAAGCTTTAGCAGTTCTTTTTTGTTGCGTAAACAATTTTTATTCTCCCTTGGTCTGGAATTCGGCAATGGCAGGATTAATCAATGCCATATAATAACCGGCGACAACCTCGGGACCGGGATTCATTTTGTTTTTGAGCCACCAGCGAATCATGCCGACAAAGCTGCTAGTGAGGCTGTTGATTAAGAAGTCCTCCGGCACTCTTTGTGAGTATTCGTCGTAGGACCCGCTCATCTTGATGCTGACGTTCTGCAGCATGTAATCGCGGAAGAAGCCTAAGAACAGCGTACCGTCATCGTAATTGATGATGCCCAGGTAGTATTCGCGTTTGTCGCGCAGGTGATAAAGGATGTGTGTGATACGAGTTTCCGTGTTTTGCGGCATTTCGGGAAAATTATGTGTGGAGCAGGGAGGGATAACCGGACTGAAGATATGGTCGAAAAGCTCAAAGCAGATTTGGCGTGCCAGATCATCTTTGGTTTCGAAGTGGCTGTAAAAGGTGCTGCGGCCGACATCGGCTGCATCGATGATATCCTTAACGCTGACTTTTTCATAGCTTGTTTTGGTAAGCAATTTGACAAAGGCATCGATAATTGCCTGTCTGGTCTTTTTTTGTCTTCTGTCCATGGTATGCAATGCTCCTCTCCCGATAATGTACATTTTATGAAAAGTGTTCATTAAAGTACGAATCTCGATTTTTGTAGATAGATTTTTCACCCAAATTAGATTATCATATACATAGAGTTTAGTCAAGAACTTGACTTCGCTTCATAATATACTCATACTCATCAAAAAACGTAAAAGGCGTCCGGCGGCAAACGGACGCTTTTTGCGTTGTGCGCAAAAATACAAAATCCCGCGGTCTTATGGCCCGCGGGGTTTTGCTTTTGATGAGTATTGAGTAGAAAAAAGGGTTGAGCTGTATACCTTATGTTTCCGCACAAGCTACAGAGTATGTTGTAAAAGCTCCCAGGGGATGAAGCTTTTTACAGTTATATTGAAGGGAAAGAGGAGTAATTAATTTTTACTATTTTTGTCTTGCGTTAATGCTGAGGCGGTTGGGGAAATTCGCCGTTGTGATGTCTGTAGCCATGGAATTCTTCCTTATGGTGTTTGTAGCCACGGTATTCACCTTTATGATGTTTGGGCGGCTTCGGCGGCAGCGGTCTGTTGGCTCTTATAGCCTCGCGCTGCTCGGGAGTCATATGCTGCAGACGCTCGTGGCGTACCTGGCGCTGCGCCATATCGTCCTTAATGAACTGCTGCACTTCGGCCTTTTGAGCCGGTGTGAGCTTAGCCATGGTTTCTTTGGCGTATTTTTCGTGAGCTTCCTTGCGATCTTTACGCATTTTTTCTATAGCTTTTTCACGCTGTTCGGGTGTCATGCTTCTCCATTCCGCACGCAGCTTCTGGTGCTCGGCACGCTGTTCGGGTGTAAGCTTAGGACCTTGGCGATGCATTCTGTGAGCCGGCGGCGGGCAGGGACGGTCTGCGTCATTTTCGTGCAGAATAGCATTTACACGCTCGCTCATAGAAGGCTGCGGCGGACAATCTGCAGAGGCAGCAAAAGCGCTGGTGCAGAAGGCTGTTAAAACTGTACCGGTAACGAGAATCTTTTTCATGTTCAACATCAGAATCACTCCTTATATCTTTAAATCGTTTAGTGGAATTTTGCTTTGATTAAGGCTTGGCTTTTAGCTGTTCCTTAACTTTGCTTATATTGTACAGGCATTTTATGACTTTTTTATGTTTTTAGTCTTAATTTGAGCTGAAAAATATCTTTTTTTGCGTCATACTTTTAACACACATAGACGTTAAAATATAATATAATGAAAGAAAAGCAGCTTAAGGAGGTTTGGCGATGAAGAAAATGCTTATCGCTGATGATAATAAACAGATTACGACAATTTTATCCGGTTATGCCAAAAAGGAAGGCTTTGAGCCGGTTGTTGCGCTGGACGGAGCAGAGGCACTGGATAAATATCTGCAGTATGAGCATGAAATTGCTGTCGTGCTGCTGGATGTTATGATGCCGGAGATAGATGGCTTTGAGGTTTGCCGCCGTCTGCGCAAGGAATCCATGGTGCCTATTATTATGATTACGGCGCGTGGTGAGGATTACGACAAGATTATGGGTTTGGATATCGGTGCGGACGATTATGTGATTAAGCCGTTCAGCGCACCGGAGGTGATGGCCCGCGTGCGTGCGGTACTGCGTCGTCTGGGGGCGCAGGAGCCGGCGAACGCTCAGACTCTGTCTTACGCAAATCTGTACATTAATTTGGAAAAGTATGCAGTGCAGATTAACGGTGAAGATGTGGCACTTACAAAAAAAGAAATCGAGCTTTTATGGACGCTGGCGAAAAATTCTACGAAGGTTTTCAGCCGTGATAATCTGTTGGACAGTATCTGGGGTTATGACTATTTCGGTGACAGCCGTACTGTCGATTCGCATATCAAGCGCCTGCGCGCTAAGCTGGATAAGTACGAGCACCCTCTGTGGGAAATCAAAACTATCTGGGGCGTAGGCTACCGCTTTGAGGGACACAAGGATGAATAATAAAATTGCTTTAAATCTGACGTTGTACTTTTCAGCGGTCTTGCTTGTTTTTGCGCTGATTATCGGCGGCGTTTTTTACCAGTTCTTCAAACAGCAGACAATTGAAATCAAGGAAAAGGAAATGCGTCTGCGGGCGGAGAAAATTGCCGAAGTGCTGAGCGATAATATGGAGCGCATGGAAAGCCGCCACGGTGATGGTATTGCCAACAGCAAATTTATCAGCTATCTGGATAATGTGACGCAGGAAATCGTCTGGGTGGTGGACAGCAATCGTCAGCTGAGCATCAATAAGGACAGTGTACAGCGTCAGCGTCGTGAGGTACAAAAGCATCATGAGCATAGCGGCTTTGGCCTTTTTAAGCGTCCCCTGCCGCCGATTGCCTGGAAGGAACCGCCTAAGACTTCTAAGGAAGCCTATGAAAGACTGCCTGCACAGGTCAGAGAAAAGGTTGAAGAGGGCTTTAGCGGAAAAGAGTTTATTATAGAAGAATATAATCCTGTTCTGGATGGCATTATGCTGACTGTAGGCAGACCGATTTATGACAGCAAGGGACAGGTAAAGGCTGTGCTTTTGCTGCATTCTCCGGTAGCAGGATTGCAAGATGCTATCTGGTCTGGTCTGCGTATTCTGCTTATCAGTCTGCTGGTGGCAATGGCTTTGGGCATGTTGCTTTCGGTAGTGCTCAGCTGGCGCTTTACCGGCACGATAGAAAAAATGAAAAAAATTGCCGAGCGTCTGGCGGAACGTGATTATAGCGCCCGCACCAACATTAAGCAAAATGACGAAATTGGCGAGCTGGCGCGTACGCTGGATATTCTAGCGGAGCGTCTGGAGCTGGCAGATGCCGAAAGCCAGAAGCTGGAAAAGCTGCGCCGCGAGTTTATTGCCAACATTTCGCATGAGCTGCGCACGCCTGTAACGGTTATCCGCGGCAGTCTGGAGGCCTTGCGTGACGGTGTAGTTACGGAAAAGGCGGACGTTGAGGAATTCCATGAGCAGATGTATAAGGAAAGCCTGTTTTTGCAGCGACTGATAAATGATCTGCTGGATTTGTCGCGTTTGCAGAATACGGATTTCCCGATTGAAAAATCACCGTTGAACCTTGTCGATGTTATACATGATGCAGTGCGCAGCGGCAGGCAGCTCGGTGCTGATAAAAAGCTGCAGATTACATGCAGTGCGGATAAGGACATTTACATGCTGAACGGTGATTACGGACGCTTGCGGCAGATGCTGATGATTTTTTTGCATAACAGCATCAAGTTTTCGCCCGAAGGCAGTGAAATTAAGCTGGAGCTGGCAGGCAACAGGCTGAAGCTTATTGACCATGGCTGCGGTATTAAGGAAGAGGATATTCCGCATGCCTTCGACCGCTTTTATAAGGCGCGCAATGAGCATAATAAGAGCGGCAGCGGTCTGGGACTGGCAATCGCCAAGCAGATTGCCCAGCGCCATGATATGCAGCTGGAGCTGCAGAGCAAGCTGGGCGAGGGGACAACGATTATTATCGGTTTGCCGCCCGAGCTGAAGGAAAAGGAGTATACGGATGAATAAGATGAATTACGGCTGTGAAGGACTTTGTGTCGCTATCAGCGGCGGTACGTCGGGCATTGGCCTGGCGGCGGCGCTGCGCTTTTTGACGGATGGTGCGCGGGTATATATTTTGGGACGCTCCGTGGAACGCGGTGCGCAGGCTTTGCGTTATCTGGAGGAGCAGACAGGAAAGCAGGCAGTGTATATTTCCTGTGACGTGACGAAGCAGGCTGAATGCAAGGCTGCAGTGGCAAAGATTGCCGAGCAGGAAGGCAAGCCTGACTGGCAGCTGGATATTTTGGTAAACAGCGCCGGCTTTTATCGCGAGCAGCGTCTGGAGCAGCTTACGGAAGCAGATTTTGATGCGATGATGAACGTCAACGTTAAAGGCATGATGTTTTTGATGCAGGCAGCCCTGCCTTATCTGCGCAGCAAAAGCAGCGTGGTGAATATTGCGTCGGATGCTGCTGTCAGCGGCAATTACGGCTGTGCGCTTTATTGTGCTACTAAAGGCGCAGTGGTGGCGTTTACTAGAGCACTGGCGCTGGATTTGGCGCCGAGCGTGCGCGTGAATTGCGTCTGCCCGGCAGACGTGGATACGCCGCTGCTGGCGCAGCAGCTTGCTGATGCGAACGGCGGTTATACACTGGCAGATGTGGCTGCAGCCTATCCGTTGCAGCGGATTGCTGCAGCCGGTGAGATTGCTCACGTAATCTGCAGTCTGGCGTCCCCTGCCAACAGCTTTATGACCGGCAGCATTGTAACTGTTGACGGCGGCCTGACAGCCGGATAAATATTGTAAATATTGAATTGTGGTAAAACAGGCAAAAAACAGGTAAAGAAATTTTCTTTGCCTGTTTTTTATATACGCAAACGAATATAAGTGATATAATTAATGTATTAAAGTATAAAAAATACGGGAGGGTATTTTTATGGATAAAATGCAGCCCATTGGCGTACTTGATTCGGGAGTCGGCGGTCTGTCGGTTTTGAAATGCCTGCATCAGATGCTGCCGTACGAGGATTTTATTTATGTGGGTGATACTGCACGTACGCCTTACGGCACACGCAGTGAACAAGAAATCCGTGGTTTTGTAGGCGAAATAATCGATTGGCTGGCAGCCAAAAACGTTAAGCAGGTAGTTATAGCCTGCAATACGTTGACGATGCTCGGTGTAGACAGTTTGCGGGGGACGCATCCGTTCGGGGTTGTCGGGATGTCCAAGGGGGCGCAGCAGCTGTTGGCGGCCAGTCCGAATAAGAAAATCGGCGTGTTGGCAACGCAGTTTACTATTGCCAGCGGACTGCACAAAAAGGCTATTCTTGCCGCTGATGCGCAAGCGCAGGTTTATCCTGTGGCCTGCCCCAAGTTTGTACCGTTAATTGAAGGTGAGCGCTTTGACAGCCCGGAGCTGCAGCAGGCTATTGCCGAGTATACCGAGCCTTTTAAAAAAGCTGGCGTTGAAGCAGTGATTTTGTCCTGTACGCATTATCCTTTTATCAAAGAACAAATAGAAGCAGATTTAGGACCGAATGTAAAGGTGCTTGACCCGGCGGCTGCCACCAGTGCCGACGCTATCGCAGCACTTAAGGAGGAAGGTCTGCTGCGTACAGAAGGCAAGGGACGTCTGCAGGTTTGCTGCACAGCTGATCTGGCAAGAGTTGAGCGCTTGGCAGGCAGAATGCTGCCTGTCGACGATTGCGACTTTTCTTTAATCGATTTAAAAGAGAATTAATCGCATAACTTTTATTCTTTTCGAAAAAGAAGCAGGAATTTTCTTGTTAATGTCTAATTTATAATAATTAAGAGCGAGAAAGGGATTGCTTTTTTGTGGCTTGCTATGCGAGCTGCCTAATAGGTATTTATGTTACTAAATGCCGGTTTCATGATACTGTGAAAGCGGTATTTATATTTTCGCAGCTATGTCATCTGTATTGACTGATGACTGGTTACGCAAATGCTATTATATTCAAAAATAATATAAAGAAAGGTGGTAGCTGTGGAAAAGCAGGGAGTATTGAACGATAAAAAAATTGTAGGCTCGCCTATGGTGCATATGACATGTCTTGCTCTGGTGCTGTTTGCATTCTGGATGGTTTTGTCAGGCAGAACAGAAACAAAATTTGTCGTATACGGTATCCTCACAGCTGTGGTGACAACTTGGGTTACATACCCGCTTTTGCTGGTCCCAAATAAGGACGGCAGTAAAAAGTATTATGTTTTCGGTTTTTCGATTCCGAAAATGATTATGTACTTTTTCTGGCTGATGTGGCAGCTGGTGCTCGCCAATATTGATGTGCTGCTGGCAACTACAGGTCAGGAGCTGAACATTGATCCTAAGGTTGTCCGCTTCCGCTTCAAAGCCGATAATCCTATGGCATCTGTTATTTTGGCGAACTCAATTACGCTGACACCGGGTACAGTAACAATGAATGTTACCGACGACGGTGTGTATGAGATTCATGCACTGACCGTTGGTGCGGCCGCAGGCGTGCTCGACGGCGGCATGCAGAAAAAGGTTGCCGATTTATATGGCGAAAAATTTGATTTTGCAGTAGTAGAGAGTGAGGAATGATTATGCAGATTATATTTTATATTATGATGGTAGCCATTCTTCTGATCATCGGTACGATGCTGCAACGCTTGTTTAACGGACCGACAATTTTTGACAGAATGAACGCCTTGGGCGTTATCGGTGCCGATACAATTCTATTATTGGTGCTTTTCGGCTATATTGACAAACGTCCGGATATGTATGTTGATATAGCGATTTCTTATGCAATTTTAGGCTTTATCGGCTCGCTGATTGTAGCTAAATTTATAGGAGGTAAAAGGATATGATTGAACAATTCGGTTTTACCTCCCCGCGTGAAGTTATCGCTGCACTGTTCCTGTTAAGCGGCCTGGTATTCTTCGTCGGCTCAGCTATCGGTATGCTGCGCCTGCCGGACTTCTATTCCAGAATCCATGCCTCCGGTAACAGTGAAACTCTTGGCTGTACGCTTTCCTTTATCGGTCTGATGATTTATGAAGGACCTACACTGACAGCGGCAAAGATGGCTTTTGTATTTTTACTTGTTTTTATGGCGAATCCGATCGGCTCGCATATTCTGAGCAAGGCAGCCTATAAATCCGGGCACCCTGTCTGGACACTGCAAAGCAAGGGAGCTAAAAAGCTTGTCGGTCTGGAAAAAGCTGACCACAGTGCTGACGAGCCTGTCGGTCATATCCGCAAGAAGCCTGCAAAAACAAATCGTAATCAGGTACATAAATATCTTAAGAAGAAAGGAGATAAATAAAATGGAGATTTATACTATTGAAGCTCTTTTACTTGTCTTCCTGATTCTCATTACCTGTGCAGTTATTTTCTGCAAGGATATTCTTAGTGCTGCGATTATCTACAGTGCGTTCAGCTTCTGTGCTGTGCTGCTGTATCTGATGATGGGTTCCCCTGACGTGGCCTTTACGGAGGCTGTTATCGGTACGATTTCTACCATCTTCTTCGTAGCTTCGTTGAAAAAAATTGATAGGTGGTGTAAATAATGCGTGGATTAGTTGCTGTTATCCTAGCGATTATGACAGGCATGTTTTGCTCTGTCGTAACCTACCTGCCCGAAATTGGTGACGCGAACACTGCGCCTAACCAGCATGTTACTCCGACCTATATCTCCCGTAGTGCGGAGGATACAGGCTCGCCCAATATCGTAACGGGCGTCATCATCGACTATCGTGGCTTCGATACTATGTGGGAAACCTCGGTAATGTTCCTCGCCGGTCTGACAACGGTGCTGGTGCTGACCAGCAATCCGGTAGGACGCAGACCTGAGGAAGAGCCGGAGGATCCGGAGGAAGGAGAGATTATCAAATGAAAGAACCATTTGGCGGTCTTATCCTGAATGTGGCCTTCAGAATGCTGGTGCCGTTTACGCTTACCTACGGTGTCTACATTCTTTGCCTGGGTGAATTTTCTCCGGGCGGCGGCTTCCAGGCAGGCGCATTGCTTTCTGTAGGCGTGCTGCTTGCACGTCTTATCCTGGGCTTTGATACAAAGTTCAATGTCTTAGGCAAAACCTCTGTTGTTCTTGCCGGCGTGGGCACCTTCCTGTATGCTTTTACCGGCTGGCTGACATTGTTCGGCGGTGCAGACTTTTTCCTGAACTACAATTATATGCCGATTCATATGGAGCCGCAGCATGAAATGCATGCTATGGGCATTTTCCTTATTGAAATCGGTGTTGCCATCTGCGTAATGATGACAATTATTAATCTGCTTGATGCAATCGTGAAAAGGGGTGACGAAGATGGAAGTGCTCAATGAGTTTTTGAAAACAAAAGGCATTTATTCCCTGGTCATGATTCTTTTCTTTCTGGGTGTGTATGGCATGGTCCTCAGCAAAAACTACATGAAGAAGCTGATGGCGATGAATGTTATGCAGGTTGCCGTAATCTATTTTTATCTGTGTTTTGCACAGAAGGATGGCGCAATGATTCCTATCCAGAACGGCCTGACAACAGATCCTAATGCTTACATTAACCCTCTGCCGCACGGCCTGATGCTGACAGCAATCGTTGTAAGCCTTGGTACCACGGGCGTAGCAATTGCACTCCTCATGCGTATTAAAGAAATCTACGGTTCTGTTGAAGAAGTAGAGGTATTGAGGAGGGCTAGTAAATGACACAGCATGCTCCCGTCCTAATTGTACTTTTACCTTTGACAGCATCATTGCTGTGTATGTTATTTTCCCGTATCAGCAAGTTTTTAGGCTCCTGGATAGTTATGGCTTCTATCGCAGGTGCCTTTGCCAATGCCTGCATCGTACTGCAAAGAGTGTTGGAGTCCGGCGGCAAAACCTGGCATTACTGGATGGGTGGCTGGGAACCGCCAATCGGTATTGAATTTGCTCTTGACCCGTTGAACAGTATTCTGGCAGTAGTGGTAACGTTTATTTCCCTGATGGTTTCGCTTTACAGCCGTCCATTCGTCAAGGATGAGGACTGGCTGCATGTAGGCGGCTATTATACACTGTTTGGTCTACTGACGGTAGGTCTTTCCGGTATGATTATCACCGGTGATGTTTTTAACCTATATGTATATCTGGAGATTATGTCACTTTCCGGTTACGGCCTGATTGCCCTTGGCGGCAGAAAGTCAATGCTGGCAGCCTTCCGTTACCTGTTAATCGGTACCATCGGTGCTTCTCTGTATCTGCTTGGTGTCGGTTATCTGTACGCTATGACAGGTACTCTGAACATGGCTGACCTTGCTGCACGCGTAGTTCCGCATCTGAATTCGCCGCTGTTTGCGATTGCTGTAGCCTGCTTTATCATCGGCTTCGGTATCAAGATGGCGCTGTTCCCGCTGCATGGCTGGCAGCCTGATGCCTACACCTTCGCTCATCCGGGCGCTGCTGCTTTTATCGCAGGCTGCATGAGTAAGGCTCCGGCATATGCTTTAATTCGTTTTGTATATTATATCTTTAAGGTTGATAACCCTGTAGTTCAGAGTGCGCTCAATGTTTTGGGCATTCTCGGTGTAGCAGGTATTCTTATCGGTTCTATTATGGCGATGGCTCAGTATGACTTCCGCCGTATGCTGGCATATTCCTCTGTGGCACAGATCGGTTACATTGCTATTGGTCTGGCAATGGGTAATATGTACGGCTTTATCGGTGCTGTACTGCACGCTATCAACCATGCTTTTATGAAGAGCAGTCTGTTCCTGGTTATCGGCGGTATTGAGTATCGCTTCGGTGAGGTTAATCTGTACCGCTTAGGCGGCATGAACAAAAAGATGACTATCAGTACGATTACCGTGCTGCTGGCTTCTTTGTCTATGATCGGCCTGCCTCCGACCTGCGGCTTCTTCAGTAAATGGTATCTTATGCTTGGTGCCTACACCGGCGCGCAGTACTTCTACATCGCTGTACTTGTTATCAGCTCCCTGCTGAATGCAATTTATTTCTTCCGTATTATTGAGCAGATGTTTATACAGCGTGAAGCTTCGCTGACTGAGGTACATCCGCATAAGGGCAAGCTGGGCTTACCGCTTTCCATGGTTATCCCGATTCTCGTCGGCGGTATCATGATTCTGGTACTTGGCTTCTACAGTGTTGACATCGTTACCGATGTCGTTAAGTTAGGATTGCCGGAGGTGTTTCTGAGATGACTATTTTAGATTGCAGACCATTTCTGGCGGTTGGTGTATCTTTTATAGCTGCTGTACTTATCGCGTTCAGCAGACGCTGGCCTAACCTGCGTGAAACCTGGAGCGTTATCGCTTCCGTACTTAAATTCGGCATCATCCTGTCGATGTTGCCCGCTGTTCTCGATGGCAATCAGTATCAGTGGACGCTGTGCCAAATTACCGATACCGTGGGACTGACGCTGCGTACCGATCCGGCCGGCATGATTTTTGCGGTGCTTGCTTCGATGCTGTGGGTACCGATGAACTTCTATTCCATCGGCTATATGCGCTGCAATAACGAAAGCGAGCAGACCGGTTATTTTGCCGCTTTTGCTATCTGCATGAGTGCCGTAATGGGCATTGCGATGGCCGAAAACCTGTTGACCTTCTTCATCTTTTACGAGCTGCTGACTCTGGCAAGCTATCCGCTGGTACTGCATAAGCGTAACCAGGAAGCTTTGATGGCCAGCCGTAAGTATTTGATTTATACCTTGATTTCCGGTCAGCTTTTCCTGGCCGGCGTTATCGCCGTTTACTGCATCAGCGGTACGATGGACTTTACTCCCGGCGGTTTCCTGACTACGGACATGGCTCCGAGATGGGTGCTGCAGGCTATCTTCGTACTGATGATTTTGGCAGGCTCCGTAAAGGCTGCGGTTATGCCGCTGCATGGCTGGCTGCCGGCAGCAATGATTGCGCCGACTCCGGTATCTGCATTACTGCATGCCGTTGCCGTTGTTAAAACCGGTGTTTTCGCCGTACTGCGTATCATCGGCTTCGTCTTTGGCCCGAAGCTGCTGGCGGAAATAGGTGTCGTTGATGTATTGGCGTGGGCTGCTGCGGCAAGCATTATCATTTCTTCCCTTATTGCTCTGCGTCAGGATCATCTGAAACGTCGTCTGGCGTTCTCCACTATCGGCCAGCTTTCCTACATCGTGTTAGGTGCTGCGCTTATTTCTCCGCTGAGCATCAAGGGTGCTTACCTGCATCTGGTAGCTCATGCTGTTATGAAGATTACCCTCTTTATGTGCGCCGGTCTGATTATCGCGCGTACACACAGAAACAATATCAGTGAGCTGTATGGCATCGGCAAGAAGCTGCCGGTAACTATGGCCTGCTTCACGATTGCTTCTCTTGGTATCGCCGGTACACCGTTCCTCGTTGGCTTTGTCAGCAAATGGAATCTGGCACTCGGCGCTTTGCAGGCAGGCAAGCCTTTGTACATTCTCGTCTGGGTTGCCAGTGCGCTTCTGGCTGCCGGCTATCTGATGCCTGTTGTACAGATGGCATACTTCCGCAAGGATCCGCAGGAGGAGTTCCGTGAATATGGCGATATCAGCTACTCGATGCTGATACCTATTTGCGTTACAACTATTATCGCTGTTGTCCTCGGTATCGTGCCGGATATTTATCCGCACTTCTATGAGCTGGCAACAATGGCCTCCAACGCTATTTGCGCAGGCTGGAACGGAGGTTGGATGTAATGAGCAAGAAAACTGTTTACATGATAGCTGCTGCCGTACTCGTGCTTTCCGCAATCGGAGAGCTTTGCGGTGTACATCTGCACAGTCCTGCGTGGTGGCCGCTGCCGTTTGGCTATGATATTTTCTTCGGCTTCTTCGGTTGCTGGCTGCTGATTATTCTGGCAAAAATTATCATGACGCCGCTGCTGCAGCGTGATGAAACCTACTATGATGATCCTAAGGGAGGTGAGAACGATGAGTAATCTGCTTCATCCCGGTCTGATCCTCATTGCCGTGGGTGTGATTGCAATGCTCGTGCCGAAAATGCTGCGCAAGTTCGTTTTGGCTGTAGGCCCGTTCTTTGCCCTATTTGCTACACTTTCTATGCCGGTTGGCGCAGATTTGAGCATTGAGTTTCTGGGTACAGGCTATCACTTGGGCTACATGTTTGTAGATAAGCTCAGCTACGTGTTCTGCATGATTTTTGCGCTGATGGCTTGCATCGGCGGCATTTATTCCTGTCATAACGAGAACCGTATGGAAGCATTGTGCTCCATGTCCTATGCCGGCTGTGCTCTTGGTGTAACACTGGCTAAGGATTGGCTGACGCTGATTTTCTTCTGGGAAGCACTTGCCGTAACCTCTCTGTTCTTGATCTGGTGCCGCAATACTCCTCAGTCCCGTCGCGCAGGCCTGCGTTATCTTTTGGTGCACATGCTTGGCGGCAACCTGCTGCTGCTCGGTATTTTCCTGAAGGTTGGCAGTGGTGATTCTCTGATTGCAAATCTGTCCAAGGCTCCGCATGACCTTGCTTTCTGGGCAATTTTAATCGGTGTAGCTGTTAATGCGGCAATTCCGCCGGTTAATGCCTGGTTGGTTGATGCTTATCCCGAAGGCACGATTACAGGCAGCGTATTCTTAAGCTCCTTTACGACAAAGGTTGCTGTTTATGCTTTAATCCGTATCTTTGCCGGAACAGATTTCCTGATGGGCTTTGGCTGCTTTATGGCGCTTTACGGTGCAGCCTATGCGATTATGGAAAACGATATGCGCCGTCTGCTCGGTTACCATATTATCAGCCAGGTAGGCTTCATGGTTGCCGGTGTAGGCGTTGGCACGGCGATGGCACTGAATGGTGCTGCTGCCCATGCCTTCTCGCACATCCTGTATAAATCCCTGCTCTTCATGTGTGCCGGTGCTATTATCTATGCAACCGGTATCCGCAAGATTAATCAGCTAAGCGGTATGGCGAAAAAGATGCCGTTCGTGGCTGTATGCTTCTTTGTAGCGGCATTCTCCATTTCCGGTGTACCGTTCTTCAACGGCTTCATCAGCAAAACGATTACGATTGCCGCTGCATCCGCTGCCGGTTATGATTGGGTAT
Source organism: Phascolarctobacterium succinatutens YIT 12067 (assembly GCF_000188175.1). GTDB lineage: Bacteria > Bacillota > Negativicutes > Acidaminococcales > Acidaminococcaceae > Phascolarctobacterium_A > Phascolarctobacterium_A succinatutens. The sequence goes on from NZ_GL830936.1 coordinate 44,098, forward strand.
ATACTCTGCTGGAGCTTGCCAGCATAGGTACTTTCTTATCCATTACCTTGAAGATGGGTTACTTTATCTTCCTGCGTGATGCCGATAAGAATGTAGAAATTAAAAATCCTCTGCCGAAGAATATGTATATTGGCATGGGCTTCGGCGCAGCGCTCTGCTTCCTGTACGGCGTATATCCGGATCTGTTGTATCGATATCTGCCGTTCGGTTATCCAGATTACCAGCCGTTTACTGCAGCACATATGCTGAGCTACGTAGAAATTCTTGTCGTAACCATGGTGCCGTTTATGATGTTCCTGCCGCGCATGGAGCCTCATACAGCGCTTAGCCTCGATACAGACTGGTTCTACCGTAAGCCGATTGATTTTGTCATCGTCCGCGTCAGCATGCTGCTGTGTGCAATCAGCGGCGGCCTGGGCAGTGCCTGGGGCGTACTGTACGAAAAGTTTATGGATCTTACGAGCAATCCGATGGATTTCCTCGATGCCAAACCGTTCCGTAAACGCACGCATTATAACCCGGAAAACTACCGTACATCTATCGCTGACCCGATGATGATTACCTTAACGGTGCTGGTAAGCAGCATTGCTTACTTCATTGCAACGTTATAAAATGCTTTTAAGAGCTGTCGCACGCAGGTGCGGCAGCTCTTTTACGTAGTCTTTTCAAAGTATAATTTATTTATCTTGTAAATATTATTATTAGGTGTTATATTATTGATAATCATCATATATGAAAGAGGTTATCGGTATGCTTAAGGGTATATTTTTAATTATAGGTGCCGCAACCTGCTGGGGCATGGGCGGTGTAGCAGGACAGTATTTGTATCAATATCATCAGGCAGATATGATCTGGCTTTGCATGGCGCGTCAGATTCTGGCAGGCTGTATGTTCCTGCTTTTTGCGGCCTTTGTGCAGAAGCAGGATATCTTTGCTATTCTTAAGGCAGATACCTGGAATATTATTGAGTTTTCATTTTTAGGTATCTTGGGCGCGCAGCTGGGCTTTTATTACACCATCGGTTTGTGCAATGCGGCGACGGCGACGGTTTTGCAGTACATGGCACCGATTTATGTAATGCTGTGGATGAGCTATAAGTCAAGAAAAATTCCTGACGGACGTGAACTGATAGGCATTGTCGGTGCGCTGGTAGGTGTATTTCTTATTGCAACGCACGGCAGCCTTGACAGTCTGGCGATTTCGCCAATAGCCCTGACAATCGGTGTATTGTCTGCGCTTTCCTATGCATATTACAGCATTAAGCCGGGCCAAATGCTCAAAAAATATACTGCGGCAACGCTTATCGGCTGGGGCCAGCTTATCAGCGGTGTGGCATTGATTATCTGGCGTAATCCCTTTACGCCAGCAGGTCATTGGGATATGAGCGGTTATCTTGCTTTTGCGTATCTGCTTTTGGGTGCGACTATTGCGAGCTATGCATTTTATCTGGCAGGCCTGAAAATTGTCGGACCGACTAAGGCGAGCCTGATTTCCTGCGCCGAGCCTTTGGCTTCTATTATCTCCGTAGTATTGCTGCTGAATACTGAATTGGCTGGTGCTGACTATATCGGTATGGCGTGCATTATTTTCACAGTTTTATTACTTTCACTGCCTAAAAAATAAACATTTTTCATAGCAGATATGATAGAATAGAATTAAGTAAAATTGCTTAGGCTAACCAAGAGGAGGTACGGAGATGACTGATTATAAGTACAAATATGGTCATGGCTACAAGGAGTTTTCTCTGCCGGAGGAGCATGTTCTGGGCGAACTGAAAATGAAGCAGATGCCGCCTCTGGAGAATTTAAAAGCAGCTGTTCTGGATGCTTTATATCATCCTATCGCCAGCGCACCGATTAATGAGCTGGTGCAGCCCGGAATGAAAATTGCCTTTATCTGTAACGATTCAACTCGTGTTGCCAACACGCATTCCTTTATGCCCATTTTGGTTAACGAAATGAATAAACTGGGTGTTAAGGATGAGGATATGCATATTGTCTTTGCTTTGGGTACACATCGCTGCATGAGCCACGAGGAAATGGTGGAGCAGGTCGGCGAGGATGTTGCCAAACGCCTGAAAATGTATAACAGCGACTGCCATGTGCAGGATAACTTCGAGTATTTCGGCGAAACAGAGCATGGCACTCCTGTATGGCTCAATAAGCATGTTTGTGATGCTGAGCTGGTTATTTTGACCGGTACCGTTGTTTATCACTTCTTCAGCGGCTTTGGCGGCGGACGCAAGGCCGTGCTGCCCGGTGTTGCCGCTATGGAAACGGTACGCAAAAACCATAGCCTGATGATGAGCCCGGAGGCAAAATTAGGCAAGCTGCATGGCAATCCTGTATACGATGATCAGGTTGAGGGCGTGCGTCTTTTTGCTAAAGAGCATAAGATGTTCCTGTTCCATTCTATTTTGGATGCACAAAAGCAATTCTTGAAGGTTTTTGCCGGTGACTGGTATGAAGCACATCTTGAGGCCTGCAAATTTGTCGAGCAGGTTTATGGCGTACCTATCAGCGAGCCCGCGGATGTAGTTATTGCCAGCTGCGGCGGTTATCCTAAGGATATCAATATTTATCAACTGCAAAAGACGATGGATAATGCCTGGTGTGCTGTTAAGGATGGCGGCGTAATCATTATTCTCGGTGAATGCGAAGAAGGCAGCGGAAGTGCCGCTCTGGAAAAGGCATTGGAAGAAAATCCTTCTCCGGATGCTATTAAGGCGGAGCTGGAAAAGAATTTTGTCATCGGTGCGCATAAGGCTTTTGCGATCACCCGTCTGATGAAGAAGGCACATTTTATCCTTGTATCCGCTTTGGATAAAGAGCTTGCCAAAAAATTGCTGTTTGAATCAGTGGATGATGTAGATGCGGCTATGAAGCTGGCAGAAAAATATGTCGGCAAAGATTATAAGGTTTTACTGATGCCGCAGGGCAGTCTGACAGTGCCTGTATTGAAAAAATAAAATTTTATAAAAAAACAAATGACTCTTGCCTTTTATGATGATATCATATATAATTGTAATGTTATTAGTATGTGATTAAGTAGAAGGGGAGAACGTTTGTGAAGTTAGATATTGATTATAAGGCTATAGGACTGAGGATAAAGGCCGCTCGTGCCAGAAAAGGATTAACTCAGGGAAATATAGCTAATCTAACTGGTCTGTCAACTCCGCATATCAGCAATATAGAAACCGGTAATACTAAGCTTGGCCTGCCTACAATTATTCATCTGGCTAATGTACTGGATGTTTCTGTGGACGAGCTGCTGTGTGACAACATTCATCACAGTGAGCAGATTTACTGTAATGAGCTGGCTGACTTGGTTAAGGATTGTTCCGTAGATGAACTGCATATTATTTCTGAATTAGCAAAGGTCATCAAGAAGGCCGGTATTAACAGTGCCAAGAAGGTCAGAAAGCGCCGTACCAAGGCAGAGATGGCAGCAGCTAAGGCAGCTGAAGAAGCTGCAATGCAGATGGAAATTTAATATAGCTTATGTGCTACTGTAGCTCAGCTGGTAGAGCAACTGATTCGTAATCAGTAGGTCGCAGGTTCAAATCCCGTCAGTAGCTCCATTAAAAAATCAAGCACCCATGCGGGTTTCGCATGGGTGCTGTTTTTGTGTAAAGCTAGTACCGCAAGCAGCAAAAAAGGCCCTGCTTGGGCAGAGTCAACACGGCTACGATTGCCGCTAGAACTGCTCAAGCAGAGCCTTAATCTTGAGAAAAGTATAACACATGAATTGCCGAAAAGCAATTCTAAGTTATCCGCTTGCTCCGGACTGTGTGCCGAAGTTTCTTCTTATGGAATAATCAAAAACAAAATAAAAATATTAGCAAAAATATGCTGAATATGATATAATGATTTTGGTAGATGTCATAACATTTTCCGTGAACATTCCACCTTAATGTTTTTTTGTTTAACGTTTACCACCTTTTTTCAGCAAAACCCCACGGCGAAAGCTGTGGGGTTTTTGTGTCGTGCGAGTTAATCTCTGGGGTTTTCGTTCTCCCATTTATGGACAGCATCCTTGAACGCCATTACGCTGATGATTTTGGCTACACTTTCGCCTTTTCTGAAGCCTTTGCCACGTCCGCCGTAAAGATTGATAACTTTGTACAACTCCTCGGCAAAAGGTTTTACGGTAGCCTCGATGATAGCATCGGTCTGTTGTTCTCTTTCAGCCTCAAGCATTTTAGCCTTGGATTTTTCGCCTCCGCGCAATTCGGCAATGAAATTCTTTACCGCGATACGCTCGGTATCAGTCAGCTTAAATGATGTTACCCTTGCTCCAGCGGGGAGCTCTCTTTTACGGCCTGCACCCTCTCTGGCACCGCCGGCTTTGATAGAATTTTTAACATTTTCCATAACAAATACCTCCTTGTCTTACAAATGGTAATAATGAATTTGAAATTTCTATAATTATAATACTACGCTCGAGAAAATATGTCAACTATAAAATGAGAAAATATGATAAGGTAATACTAAAAGAGCGACTTGCTTTTGTAATTATCTATGTGAAGCTATATTCTCATAGTAGCAGTCAGTCTGCAATAAAAAAGCCGTTGGTCAAACCAACGGCTTAGTAAATTCTGGTGGAGATAAGCGGGATCGAACCGCTGACCTCTTGAATGCCATTCAAGCGCTCTCCCAGCTGAGCTATACCCCCATATTATATATCTATCTTACAAAAGAGAGCGGTGTTTGTCAAGTAAGCAAAAGCATTATTAATCCGCAAAGTAACGTATGAGCAGAAATGTTTCATACAGTATAAAGCAGATATACTTTAAAAATTGCTATATAATTTAATTTCCTGCTTGATGCCATTATGTAAAATTAAAGCCGAGAATCTGCGGGGAGGCAGCAGCTGCTCAGGAAAATATATTGTGCATAATTTATTTCGCAAGCTTAATGATAGTCCGGGTGGAATTTTAGTCAAAAATTTGACTAAATACGTGAAAAGTATTAAAATATAGACGTTGTATTAGCTTCGTAAAAAATAAAAGCACAGCAGTTTAATAGATATTAAAAATAAAAGGAGTATCAGGATGAGTCAAAATTTCTTGGAGCGATGTAATGAGAAAATGCAATCAATATATGATTACTGCGGAACAAAAGCTAAGCAGTTGTATGCCGAGCTTTTGGCAGCAGTACGGTCCTTATATAATCACTGTGAAGTGAAAGCACGCGAATTTTACGCTATGCTTTTAGAAAAAGTGCAGTTATTATACAATGGATGTTTAGAAAAAATAGCAGCGATTGTTGCACAGGTGAAGGCAGTCATAGCTGTTGCAAAAATTCAACTGGCTATGTTCGATCGTCGTGTGCGTCTGCATGTTATGAGCATTGTGAATAAGCTGCAGGCTAAGCAGCAGGAGATTGTCGGACGTATGAAAGCACGCTATCATGCGCTACGCAGTACCTGGCGCCGCAACCAGCATTTTACCTTCTGGTTTATTCCGGCAGACGGTCAGAATATAGCTAAAACCCATGTGAAAAAGACTCATTTGAAATATGCTATGACAGCAGTTGCTTCATTCCTTGTTTTTGTGTCCTGTACTATCGGTGTACTGGCTCATTTTGCTGTGCAAAACGAGCAGCAGAAGCAGGAGCTGGCTGCTTATAAGCAGACTAAATCCGAGCAGGAGCAGACTATCAGACAATTACGCCTGATGGCAGAAACCAACCAGAAAAAGCTGGCAGCTTTGTCTAAGCTGGAAGACCAGGTTCGCAGCCAGATGGAAAAAAGCGGTGCACAGCTTCCTCCTAAGAGCAATGCTTCCGATTACGCAGGTCAGGGCGGTCCTGTATTGGGTTCTGCTAATCCGGCAAACATTGTACTGGAGCAGGAAAAGAACATTGGTCTTGAGGCTGATGCGAAAAAAGTTGATTTGGAAAATTTGCTGAGCGCTATTGAAGCTGAGAACTATCGTCGTGAGGTTACTCCGAGCCAATGGCCTACCAGTGGCGGTTATATTTCATCTTCTTTCGGCGGTCGCGCTAATCCCTTTGGCGGTTATGGCCGTGACTGGCATCCTGGTATTGATATTGCCACTGATTATGGCGAGCCGGTTTATGCCAGTGCAGCAGGCTATGTACAGCAGGCAGGCTGGTATGGCGGTTATGGAATTTATGCACGTATAAACCATGATTATGGCTATCAGACAGCATATGGTCATATGAGCCGTGTTGTCTGCCGTGCAGGACAATATGTGAAAAAAGGCGAGATTATCGGTTATGTCGGCAGCACCGGCTACAGCACCGGTCCGCATCTGCATTTTGAAGTTATTCATTATGGCGAGCAGGTTGATCCTTCCAGCCTGATGTAATTGTGACTGATAACCAGATATTGAAAATTTTAAGTTCGTCGTGCTTTGTGCGACGAATTTTTTTAAGTAAAAAAGAAATAAATTTCAGAAATATTGTTTACATATGTTCTGACAAATGCTACAATGAGGATAACGAAAGGAGCGGATGAACTATGCTTACTTTAGAAATGCTGGAAAAAATGCTTTTGGCAGCAGCAGTTGAGCTTGAAGAAAAAAGCAAAATGCTGTGCGAGCTGGACAGCGTAGCCGGTGACGGTGACCATGGCGTTACTATTGCGCGTATGGCAGAATCCATGAAAAACAAGGTAGAAGCGCATGATAGTGCTAATATTAAAGATTTGCTTGATGATTTGAGCATGGCTTTTATGAACAGCAACGGCGGCAGTGCAGGACCTTTATGGGGCACTGTTTTTGGCGGACTTGCCGATGCTGCACCTGAGGATGCTAAGGAAGTTTCTTTGGAAGAGCTTCAAGCTATGCTGGCTCAGGCTAAAGAGGATTTTGAGGATATTTCCAAAGCTAAAATCGGTGATAAGACGATGGTTGATGCTCTGTATCCTGCACTTGAAGCAGGTATGACTGCCGAAGGTGATGCGAAGGCTGTCTTTGCTGCTATGGGCAAGGCAGCAGCCGAGGGCGCAGAAAAAACTGCTGACATGGTAGCACGCTTCGGCCGTGCTAAAAACGTCGGTGAACGCAGCCTAGGTACTAAGGACCCAGGTGCAACGTCTATTTCTATTCTGCTGACAGCAATGGCTGCGGCAATTTGATTTGCTGATAAAGCGCAAGCTTAAAAAACAATAAAATAAATAAAAACGGAGGCGTCATTATGCAAAAATTCATTAACAATCCGGAAAATCTGACAAGTGAATTATTGGAAGGTCTTGTGTTATCTAATCCTGATATCATCACTCTGGAGCAGGGAAACCTCATTGTAAACAAGAAGTTGGCAGAGGCAGACCGTGTAACTATCGTAACCTTGGGCGGAACCGGCCATGAGCCTGCTATCAGCGGCTTTGTCGGCGAAGGTATGATTGATATTTCTGTTGCAGGTAATATTTTTGCTGCACCCGGTCCTCAGGCTTGCGTAGAAGCAATTAAGATGGCTGATAAAGGTCGTGGCGTACTTTTCGTTGTACTCAACCATGCAGGTGATATGCTGACCGGCAACCTGACCATGAAACAGGTGAAAAAACTGGGCATTAATGTTGTTAAGGTTGTAACTCAGGAAGACGTTGCCAATGCTCCGCGCGAAAACGCTGACGACCGCCGTGGTCTGGTTGGCTGCGTTCCTCTGTACAAGATTGCCGGTGCTGCAGCTGCTGCAGGCAAATCCTTGGAAGAGGTTGCTGCTATTGCACAGAAATTTGCTGATAACATGGCAACTATTGCTGTTGCTACTAAAGGTGCTACTCATCCCGCAACCGGTATGGAAATCGCTCATATTGCCGAAGGCACTATGGAAATCGGCATGGGCCAGCATGGTGAAGGCGGTGGCGGTACTCAGCCGATGAAATCTGCTGACGAAACAGCTGCAATTATGATGGACGCTCTGCTAAAGGATCTGGACGTAAAAGCAGGCGAAAAGCTGATGGTCGTTATCAACGGCAGCGGTGCTACTACTCTGATGGAACAGCTGATTGTTTTCCGTGCCTGCCATAAGCTGTTGGCAGAAAAAGGTATTGAGGTTGTGGCAAGTGCTGTAGGCGAAATCCTTACCGTACAGGAAACCGCAGGCTTCCAGATGTTCATTGCGCGTATGGATGACGAGCTGCTTGGCTACTGGAATGCTCCGTGCCGCACTCCGTACTATAGAAATTAAGCAGGTGACTGAATATGGCAGATAAAGAAGGTAATGTACTGGCAAAAGATTATGGCATCGGCATTGCTCCGCCGGAGCGTCCGTTCCCGGTAAAGGGGCACGCATCCGCAGGCTGGGGCATGCAATCTCGTCTGGGACAGATTTTTGCTGATGACGGCCGCACTATTATGCTGGCCTTTGACCATGGCTATATCATGGGCTCTACCGCAGGTTTGGAACGTCTTGATCTGACAATTCCGCCGCTGATGCAATATGCGGATTGCCTGATGGCAACAAGAGGTGCTTTGCGTACCTGCATTCCCGCTAACCATCACAAGGCTGTTGCTCTGCGCTGTACTGCTGACACTAGCGTACTCAAGGACGATATGAGCTTTGGTAATGTCGGCGTTGAAATAGAAGATGTTATCCGCATGAATGCTTCCTGCATGGCAGTTCAATGCTTTGTAGGCTCTGCAGGTGAGCTTGACTCCCTGCGCAATTTGTCTTATTATGTAAATATGGGCGAACGTTTTGCAATTCCTGTTCTCGGTGTTGTAGCAGTTGGCAAGGAGATGGAGCGTACTACGCGTTATTTCTCCCTGGCTACACGTCTGCTGGCCGAAACCGGCGCACATATCATCAAAACATATTATTGTGATAACTTCGAACAGGTTACTGCTGCATGCCCCGTACCTATCGTAATTGCCGGCGGCAAGAAGATTCCTGAGCGCGACGCACTGGAAATGGCTTATCGTGCCGTAAACGAAGGCGCAGCCGGTGTTGATATGGGACGCAACGTTTTGCAGGCTGCCGCACCGAAGGCTATGCTGCGTGCAATCCGTATGGTTGTACACGAAAACGCAACGCCGGAAGCAGCTTACCATGCTTATGAGTTATGGCAGAAGGATGTGGATTAAATGAAAGAATTTATGCATGTCGGCGTACCGACGACTGTTGCAAGAGAAGGCGAGATTTATGCAGAAGGCATAAAAACGCATCTCATTACTCCTGATACCAATGAATTTCATATTGAATACCTGCGTTTCGAAAAAGATACTCCGTTGCCGGAAGAGCTGCAGACCTTAGTGCATGTAGCTTATAAGGTTGATGACCTTGATAAGCAGCTGGCAGAAAATAAGGTTATTGTTGAGCCCTGGATGGCTGATGAGCATACCCGCATTGCTTTCATCATGAAGGATGGTATCCTGTTCGAATTAATGGAAGAAGTTAAATAAATGCTATCGGTTCATGAACGGGCACAGCTTGTAGCTGCTGCCCGTTTATATTATGAAAGCAATCTGACGCAGGCGCAAATTGCGCAACGCCTTAATGTGTCACGTCCATCTGTCAGCAAGATGCTGGCAAGAGCGCGTGAGCTGGGAATTGTGCATATCGAAATCCGTGCCGGAGATGAGGGAAAGGCGGATTTGCTGCAGCGTCTGCAATCTAAATATGCCTTGGCCGGTGGCTGTGTGCTTACAGATGAACAGGACGCATTGACGCAGGCTATGCATTATCTTATGGCTGAAACAACGGCTGACAAGAGCTTGGCTCTGGGCTGGGGTTATGCCTTGGGCGAGGTTGTGCTGAAGGCTGCGGACTGCAGCAGTTATACGCAGGACGGTATGGTATATCCGCTGATCGGTACGGCGAATTTTCCTAATAAGGGTTATCATCCGGATGAGCTGGTGAAAATATGGGCAAGCGCCTGTGGCAGAAGCTGTTATATGCTTGGCTGCAGTGCTTTTCCTGATTCCGAGGAGGAACGCGCCGAGTTGGAAAGCCGTTCTGTCTATCAGCAGCTTCTACAGCAATGGCAAAGTCTGGATGCTGCTGTTGTTTCAGTTTGCGATTATCCTGCCGTGCCCGATGAAGCAACGGCAACCCGTTTCGGTAATGCGTTGGAACAGCAAAAGGCCGTAGGAAGCTTTTTGTCATATTATTATAATCAGCGCGGTGAATTCATCAGCGGTAATAATGATTACTGTTTGCATATTCCGCTGGCGCAGCTGCGCCGTTGCAAGAAGCTGATAGGCATTGGCTTGAATGCCGGTAATAAGGCGTTGGTGGGTGCTTTGGCAACAGGTCTTTTTACGCATCTTATTGTCAGCGAAGAGCAGGCTAAGGCTTTGCTGAAATAATTTCATTGAGGATTGACTGCCTCACACTATAGGTGTGGGGCAGTTTTACTTTTCACAGCAGAACATGTAACTTTTTATACAGTAAATATACATTGAAAACAGAAATGAGGAAATTTTTTCAAAAAACTTTACAAATAAAGTATAAAAGCATAAAATAACCTTAACTACATTTATACGAAATTTGTAGCATGGAAGGATGGTAGAAAATGATTTCTCTCAAAAGCAACAAAATTAAAGCATTGGCAGCCGGTCTGATGCTGACCCTCGCCTTGGGGGCATTAGGCTGCGGCGATGACAAAAAGGAAGCAGGTGCAAAGGCTGAAAAAGTTAATGTAGGCATTGTACAGCTGGTTGAGCATGAGGCGCTTGATGCAGCTAACAAGGGTTTTATTGACGGTCTGGCATCTAAGGGTTATAAGGAAGGTCAGAACATTACTTTTGACAAACAAAATGCTCAGGCTGACCAGTCTAATCTGCAGAACATTGCTCATCGCTTTGTAAACAATAAGGTTGATTTGATTTGTGCTATTGCAACTCCTGCGGCACAGACGGTAGCAAATGTTACCAGTAATATTCCTATCGTTGCTACTGCGGTAACTGACTACAAAACCGCTAAGCTGGTTAAGGATAATGCTAAACCGGGCACTAATGTAACCGGTACAACTGATATGAACCCTGTTTCCGAGCAGCTGGATTTGCTGCTGAAGCTGGTTCCGAATGCTAAAACCATCGGCACAATTTATTGCTCCAGTGAGGGTAACTCCCAACTGCAGGTTGAGTTGCTGAAGAAGGCTGCAGCTGCTAAGGGAATTACCGTAAAGGAAGCTACTGTTTCTACTGTTAATGATATCCAACAGGCTGCCCGTAGCCTGGCAGGTGATGTACAGGCAGTATATGTGCCTACCGACAATGTATTGGCTTCCGCTATTCCTACTCTGATTAGTGTAACCGAGGAAGCAAAACTGCCGGTTATTTGCGGTGAAGGCGGCATGGTAAGAGCCGGTGGTCTGGCAACATTGGGTGTTGATTATTACCAGCTCGGCTTCCAAACCGGTGTGATGGCTGCTGATATTCTGAGCGGTAAAGCAAAACCGGCTGATATGGCTATTCAGGCACAAAAAGAATTTAAGCCTACCATCAATCTTAAGGAAGCAGCTAAGATTGGTTTGAAGGTTCCTGAAGATTTGCTTAAGGGTGCAGATGTTATTAAATAATTATAATTTGGAGCCTGCCGTTAAAAAAGCAGGCTCTTTTTTCGCTAAGAAGATTGGGAGGAATTGGGAAATGATTAGTTTGTTGATACCTACAGTGGCACAGGGCTTGCTGTGGGCGTTGATGGCTCTTGGTGTATATGTAACATTCCGAGTGCTGGATATTGCTGATTTGACGGTAGAAGGCAGCTTTCCGCTGGGCGCGGCAACAGCTGCTTCCATGATGGTTGCAGGCTTCGGTCCTCTGGCCGCACTTTTGGGTGCCTGCGTTGCCGGTATGCTGGCAGGTATTATAACCGGCATTTTGCATACTAAAATGAAAATACCTGCTCTGTTGGCCGGCATTTTGACAATGATTGCTTTGTATTCCGTTAACCTGCGCATTATGGGTAAGGCTAACTTATCCCTGCTTGGTGTGGATACTACCTTTAAAATTGCCAAGTCTATGATGGACCTGTCAATGGCGCAGACGACGCTTGTTGTTGGTCTGGCTGTAACTGTTCTGGTGGGCTGCTTCATGTACTGGTTCTTTGGTACGCAGATTGGCGCTGCTATTCGTGCTACCGGCTTCAACCAGCAGATGATCCGTGCTCAGGGCGTAGATACCGATGTAACGATTATCCTTGGCTTGCTCATAAGTAACGCTCTGGTTGCTGTTTCCGGTGCTCTGGTTGCACAGTCCAACGGCTTTTCCGATGTCGGTATGGGTACCGGCACAATCGTTATCGGTCTGGCATCCGTTATTATCGGCGAGGTGCTTTTCGGTACACGCAGCTTTAAAAACTGCTTGATTTCCGTAGTTTTAGGCTCCATTGTTTATCGTATTGTAATTGCAGTTGTACTGGCTATGGGTATGCCGCCAAACGATCTGAAGCTCTTTACCTCAGTGCTGGTGGCAATTGCTTTGTCCATGCCGCTGATTAAAAGTAAATTCGGTGCCAGAAAGGCGGTGCGTTAAATGCTGCATGTAGAACACGTTTCCAAAACATTTTTCCCGGGAACTATCAATGAAAAGAAGGCTCTGCAGGATTTATCTCTGCATCTGGAGCCCGGTGATTTTGCTACAGTTATCGGTGGTAACGGTGCCGGCAAATCTACTACGCTGAATGCGATTGCCGGTGTATTCCCGATAGATAAGGGCAAGATTATTATTGACGGTGAGGATATTACCAAAGAGCCGGAGCATAAGCGTGCCAAATATATCGGCCGTGTATTCCAGGATCCGATGCTTGGTACTGCTGCCGGTATGATGATAGAAGAAAATCTTTCTCTGGCGGCCCGCCGCGGAGAAACTCCCGGCTTGGGCTGGAGTCTTTCCAGCGATCAGCATGACCGTTTTTATGAGCTGCTGAAGGAGCTTGATTTAGGTCTGGAGGACAGAATGACTGCTAAGGTCGGTCTTTTGAGCGGTGGTCAGCGTCAGGCACTTACCTTGCTGATGGCAACGCTGAAAAAACCGAAGCTGCTGCTTTTGGACGAGCATACGGCAGCGCTGGACCCCAAAACTGCGGCGAAAGTGTTGACGCTTACGGAAAAAATTGTAACCCGTGATCAGCTGACAACGCTGATGATTACCCATAATATGCGCGATGCTTTGCGTTACGGCAACCGACTGATTATGTTGCATAACGGCAGAGTAATTATCGACGTTAAGGGAGAAGAAAAGCAGCATTTGCAGATAGCCGATTTGTTGGATATGTTTGAAAAGGCAAGCGGCTCCGAGATGGCAAGTGACCGGTTGCTGCTTGGCTGATAGCCTAAAATTCTTGGGGGGGTAGACATAAGTTTACAATAGGTAAACGAGAGTACCATAAAAAATAATTTTAGCATTTCACTAGAAATTTAATAGCTTCATAACTAAAATATAGAGGAAAGTAAATAAAATATATGAAAAAACTCTTGCGAAATCTGAAAAACGTGGTAAACTTTAAATAAGTGCTTTATTAGTTTAAAAAAATTTGTTGCAAGTAAACCGAAAGGCGGTGCTAGGAAATTGCAAGAGGAAATTAAACTTATTGGTCGCAGAATCCGTTTGCTGCGTACCGCAAAAAATCTGACACAAACAGGGTTGGCAAAGGAGATGGGGATTTCCCAGACACACCTGTGTAATATAGAGTGTGGCCGTGTTCCTGTAACTCTGCCCAATCTGCTTAAGCTGCATAGCTTATTAGAGTGCAACATGAGCAGTTTCTTTGTTGATTTAGATGAACAGGCTGATGCCAAAGATAAAGATATCAGCTTGGAAGAAGTTCTGCAAATTGTAAAGTTGTTAAAACAAAAAGGTTAAGCACTTCTGCTTTACGAGGAGAGAGAGAATTTTAAATAGCCGGTGCAAGGTGAGTGAGAGTTCCTTGTACCGGCTATTTTTTATGTGGTTTAAAGGTGTTGGATAGCTTTACTTACTCTGTAATCTGCTTTGTGCTATAATTAAAAATAGCAGGAAAAAAATTTATATATAAAGCGTTTGTTGATAGGAGAATAATTATGGCTACAGTAAAAACACAGGCGCACTGCCTGCTGGCCGGTGCAGCAGCTGCCGCTGTCTGCGCCTGGCCTTGGGCGCAGGGCAGTTTGGCGGCTGATTTTATACATCATACGGCATTGGCTGCGACGATTGGCGGCTTGGCAGATTGGTGGAGTGTGACGGCACTGTTTAAGCGTCCGCTCGGTATCAATGCGCCCGGCACCGATGTACTGCGCAATAATTATGAGCGCCTGACAACAGGTTTGGCGGATTTCGTGAGCAATGACCTGCTGACGGCGGAAAATGTTATGCAGGCTGTCGGCAGGGAAAATTTTGCCAAGCTGCTGTTGGTACATTTTGCGCAGCAGCAGAATGTGGAGCGCCTGTGGCAGACGGTACGTCCGTTGGCGCAGCATGCGCTGCGCTCGCTCAATACAAGGCAGGTAGAACAGCTTTTGCTTTCGGAGCTGCCTAAGTATATTGCCAGCCTGCGTATTCCGGAGATTTTGGTGGACGCACTGCAGAAGGCTGTGGCCAACGGCAGCTTTAACGGTATTTGGCAGCTGCTGACGCAGGAGGCCAAGCAGATTCTGCATAAGCCGGAATTTACCGCTTTGCTGAAAGGCTTGGCGCAGATGGCGGAGGAAGAATATAACAAGGACAGTCTGTTGCGTAATTTGTTTGTGAGCGGGCAGGCAGCAAAGCTGGTGCCGCTTTTTGTGCAGGAGCTGGAAAAAGCTTTGGACGCATTGGCAGATCCTGCAAGTGAGCTGCGGCGACAGCTTGATAATTGGCTGTTGGCGCGCATGGAGGATTATCGTCATGATATTGCTTTTGCGGACTGGCTCAACAGCAAGCTGTCACAGTTGGTAACAGCGAAGGCACTGGCTTTTAAAGAGCTGCTGCAAACGCAGGACGTAGATATTTTATTGACTTTGCTGCAAAAGAGGCTGCAGCTGCTGGCTGACAGCGATACGGAGCAGAGCAGGCTGGACGGTGCGTTGAAGGAGCTGCTGCTGCAGGCCTTGTCAATGCAGCATGATACGGTATATGATTTGGTTTTGGCTAAGCTGCATAGCTATGACAGGGATGTATTGATTGCGAAAATGGAGCAGCGCGTGGGCGATGATTTGCAAAATATCCGCAAGAGCGGCACCTGCATCGGCGGCTTGATGGGAGCGGTGCTGTTTATTATTGCGACGATGGGAGAAAGGCTGGTGGGGTAGGATGAATAGCCTGAAAAAACATTGGACATATGCAGACAGTGCTTTTATTGCTTCCGGTGCAATCTATCTGCTTTTCTTATATCTCAGGCTGCATTATGCTGGGCTGTACATGGGGCACTTCGGCGAGCTTAAGTGGGATTGGCTGATTTTGGGTTACTATATGGCGGAAGCGGCGCTGATTGGCAGCTTTGCGGATTGGTTTGCCGTGACTGCTGTGTTTAAGGTGCCCTGGATATGCCGTCTGCTGCCGTTTATGGCCAAGCATACGGCGATTTTGCCGCGTAGCAGAGAGGGTTTTGTGCGTGGCTGCGGTCAAATGGTACAGCAGGAGTTTTTGACGAAAAAGGCCTTGCTGCTGCAAAAAAAGCAGCTGGTAATTCTGGATAAATTTATAGCTTATCTGGAAAAGCCGGAGAACAAGGCGCGTTTGCAGGGGTTGCTGACCAATTTTGCCGAAGGCGTTCTGCATAAGCTCGATACGCAGGCTTTAAGCAGGCAGCTTGAGGGTAAAATAAAAACAGCCTTGGCTGACGTAGAAGCCAACGAACAGCTTGATAAGCTGTTTAAAGCCTTAGCTGCACAGCGTAGGGATGAGCAATGCTACGAATGGCTGCTGCAGCAGCTGGTTACCCTGGCGGAATCTTCTGCTATCAGAGAGCGTGTTCGCCGAGAGCTGCAAAAGCAGGTGGAAAAGTGTGGCAGCGAAGGCTTGTGGAGCAGCCTGAAGCTGTGGGCTGCCAAAAAGCTGGATGTTGTTAATGTTGATGATGCAACAGATGCCATTTGCCGTGCCTTAGTGGGAACTGCTCACCGTCTGCAGGATGATGAGCAGTGGCGCTCCTGGCTGTATGCGCAGCTGCAGCGTGTTGCAGGCAGTGTTTACGGTACGCAAGCGTGGCATGAGCTGGTGCAGTCACTGCAGAATCGTGCTTTGCATGATATTTCTCTGCAGTCTGCCTTGAAGCAGCTTTTGGATAATATGATTAAAGCTTTGTGCCGTCCGCTGGCGCAGGAAGGCGGTGCGGTAATGCAGCCGACGATTCTGCTGCAGGCTGTGCAAGAGGCTTTGGAAACTATTGAAACGGATTTACGTTCCGACGCACAGTTTAAGGCCAAGGCAGAGGCCTATCTGCAGCATATACTTGGCTTGGGACTGCTGCAGGCTCAGACGATGCTGGGAGATATCGTGGAGCGCATTTTGCAGGCAATGGTTGATGAACGTTTGACGGGGATGGTGCGCAGTAAGGTTAATACCGATATGCAACGTATTCGCCTTAACGGTACGGTTATGGGTGCCTTTTTGGGAGCAATTTTCTATCTGCTGAAATGTGCCTGGTAAGAAAAAGATGCTGCCGGTCAGCCGGCAGCATCTTTTTGTGTACTTCTAAGCGGCAGCACTGGTGCAGGGTGGCTTTGCAAGGTAATTTTATCCGGTGTGAATGTTAATGTAATTGTCAAGGTCACGGATAATGCAGTGTGTCCCCATGCTGCTGATAGTTTCGTAAAAATAGGTTATATATTCGTACAACTTGTAATGTGCAAAAAGTTCTGCAACCTCATGTCCGGAAAGCTGTTTGTAAAAGCGGTAGCGTTCCATGCATCCGATAATTAAAATAGCTTCTTTATTCATTTAAGTCATCTCCTCCGGATAGGTAAACTCATCTGTTTTTTTCAGCTTCTCGGTACATTTGTGCCAAAATCAGAGGACTATATTGCCAAAGTCCGGATGATTGGTCAGCAAGCTGTGCATAGAAGCATGATTGGTAAAATTTATGAATCAGTTGATGTGCTGACATCGTTCCGTCCTGCATAAGCCGTTCTAGTATCTGTGGTACGAGCTGCGTGAGAAAAATACTGAAATCTTTACTTTCCATGGTCATGCCTCCTCATAAGTTAGTTAAGAGAAAACTATATGTTTTGGTAGTGGTTACCGGTTTATGAAGATTGATAAGAGAACATCTGATACACATA
>NZ_GL830937.1:0-237 GCF_000188175.1 Phascolarctobacterium succinatutens YIT 12067
GTCCCCTAATTTGGGGTTATCTCTGAAATATAGTAGCGAGGAATCTTATACTTAGCTCCGTTAGTGTTTCCGTCCCCTAATTTGGGGTTATCTCTGAAATCGAAGTCTTTTCTTTATAGTAGCGTTTTTGTTCTTTGGTTTCCGTCCCCTAATTTGGGGTTATCTCTGAAATGCAAATGTATCGCCGCTAATAATGAGAGGAGTGTATAGTTTCCGTCCCCTAATTTGGGGTTATCT
>NZ_GL830937.1:247-512 GCF_000188175.1 Phascolarctobacterium succinatutens YIT 12067
CGTCCCCTAATTTGGGGTTATCTCTGAAATCAGCGTTTATTAATGATGCTGGCTATCTGACACAGTTTCCGTCCCCTAATTTGGGGTTATCTCTGAAATCAAATGGGACGGTGAAACGACGATGAGCCTTATGTTTCCGTCCCCTAATTTGGGGTTATCTCTGAAATGCGCTGGCTAGTGACGATACGGATGCGGCTGAGTTTCCGTCCCCTAATTTGGGGTTATCTCTGAAATTTGAAATGCAGCGTAAAGACTATGCTCTGAA
>NZ_GL830937.1:522-654 GCF_000188175.1 Phascolarctobacterium succinatutens YIT 12067
GTCCCCTAATTTGGGGTTATCTCTGAAATTACTAATAGACTTGTGTAAACTTGCAGGACATCAACCGTTTCCGTCCCCTAATTTGGGGTTATCTCTGAAATGAGAAGTACAAATTTGTATTATGCAAGCTGT
>NZ_GL830938.1 GCF_000188175.1 Phascolarctobacterium succinatutens YIT 12067
CCGTTTTTCCTACAAAAACTTTACGCTAGCCAGTGCTGAGGGCTTTGCGACGAGCAATTGTAGTTGTCAGAAAAACTTTAAAATTTTTTCGAGAATACTGTATACAAAATACAAAAAAGTGCTATAATAGATAGCAGATGAGGGAAAAAACCCACAGGCTGTAAAAATACAGCAGCAAATAAAAAATAAAAAGTGCGAATGCATGGAGGTGAGTTACTATGTTTAGTGCCGCTGGTGTTAGCTTAGTTTTCTTAGGCGTCCTGACTGTTATGTGCATTTTTGAATAATTGTAATGAGGGAACGCCTCTGACCACGCTTTGAGCTGTGGGCAGAGGCGTTTTTATTTTGCTTGTAATTCTGTTTTTGTTAAGCTAATCCCTTGCGGTGGCTGTCATCCAAGCCTACCAGGTCCTTGATGACTTCGGAGGCAATAATCAGTCCTGCTACCGAAGGTGTGAAGGCATTGCTGCCGGGCAGCGCACGGCGTTTGGGTGTTTCGGCGTGACATTCGCTTTCTATTTCCTCATTTATAGGTAAAAGCGGCAGCTCCTGCGAATAAACAACCTTTAGTTTTTTAATGTTGTTTTTCTTCATAGCCTGGCGCATAACACGCGCTAAGGGGTCAACCTTGGTTTTATAGATATCTGCTACCTCGAACATGGCAGGATTAACCTTGTTGCCTGCTCCCATGCTGCTGATAACCGGTACGCCTGCTGCCTTGGCTGCAAGTACGATAGCAATTTTGGCTGCCACTGTATCTACGGCATCGACAACGTAATCATATTGTGAGAAATCAAATTCATGCTGATTTGCCGGCAAAAAGAAGCATTGGCGGCAATTTACGTTGGCATCGGGGTTGATGCTCGCAATACGTTTGGCCATGACTTCAACCTTAGGCTGGCCGACAGTATCAAGGGTAGCGATAATCTGACGGTTGAGATTGGTGAGAGCAACGGTATCGTTATCAATGAGGTCAAAGCTGCCGACACCGCTGCGGGCGAGTGCTTCGACTGTATAACCGCCTACACCGCCGATACCGAAAACAGCGACATGGGCATTCTGCAGACGCGTAATTGCTTCGCTGCCGAAGAGCAGCTCTGTACGTGAAAATTGGTTAAGCATATGAATCTCCTTGCGTGGTATTTATTGGTTTGGATATCGGAAGCTTAAGCTGCTAAGCTGATTTCTACCTTTACACCGTCCTTAAGATCTTCTGGCTTCTGGTCTGAAGTAACAGTGATTTTAGTGCCGTCAATGCTGCTTATCTTACCGCTGAAGGGTGCAGGTGTTTCGGCAGCCTTAATGTTTACCGGCATGCCTGCCTTAAGCTTCTTGGTCTGGGCTGCGCTGACATTCAGCGTTATACTGCAGCTGTCGACAGCTTTGATGTGCAGGATTACCTGATCCTTTTGTACGGTAGCATTATTAGCGGCCTGCAAATCGGTAATGATGCCGGTGCAGGGGCTGTTGCCTTCATTTTTTTCCTGCTGTGCTTTTGCAGCGGCCTGCTGTGCCTTGAGCTGTACAATGAGCTTTTGCTGTGCATCGATTTCTGCCGGAGAAGCTGGCTTGAAGCTGACGCTTACGCTGCTTGCTGCCTGCAGCTGTGCGATAGCGCGCTGCAGCTCGTCCTGGGCAGCCTGTGCCTGATTGCGTGAAACTGCGCCCTGCGCCAGCAAACTGTTCATCTTAGCGGCTTTTTGTTGTGCCGCTGCTACGTTGGCCTGCGCCAGAGAGGTGTCAGCAACCGGTGCTGCCGTTGGCGTGCCCTGCTGCATACGTTTTAAATCTGCTTCGGCCTTGGCAACCTGGGTTGCCAGGTCCTTAACCTGCTTATCCAGCTTTGCGTCACCGATAGCAAAAAGCGGCTGGCCCTTGCTGATGCGCTCGCCCTTTTCACTGATAAGACCTATGAGCTTGCCTGCTGTCGGAGCCTTGACTGCATAGGTGGAGATGCTGATTGTGCCTCTGCCAAGACTGTTATCAGCCTTTTGCAGACTGCAACCGCTCAGGCTGAAGGCTGTGAGGCAGACGGCTGCCATACAACATAATATTTTTAATATCTTCATAGTAGATTCCTCGTTTCCTTGAAGTTAAAAGCCTATTGTACTTGTATATTATAGCGTAAGTTTGTGGCATTTGCATGACATTTTGCATAATTAGCTAGCTAAAAATTAAAAAGCTGCTGCCTCCGGCGTGAATGCCGAAAGCAACAGCTTTAATTGTATAGGTCAGATTTTATTTCTCAATCAGTGCCATACCAGCTTCGAGAGCCTTGGTATTAGCTTCTTCGGTTCCTTTCGGAACACGGTTCAGTACAGCCTTGAGAATTGCTTCTTTGGAAACGCATTTGGTGAGTGCAACTACTGCGCCCAGAGCAACGATGTTCGCAAACAGTGTCTTGCCGCAAACAGTGTTGGCAGTATGGGTGATAGGCAGGTCAACGCGTTTGCCGTACTTGCCGGGAACATCAGTTACGAAAAGAGTATCGGTGATAACGGTGGTATGCTCATCGCGGTCGGCAATGAATTTGTTGGCAGCCTCCTGGCTCATTACCAGCAGAGTATCTGGGCAGATAACACGGCTGAAATAAATAGGCTCATCACTGATGATAGCTTCGGCCTTGGAGGAGCCGCCGCGGGCTTCCGGGCCGTAGGATTGGGATTGTACAGCCAGCTTGTCGTCTAAGAGGGCAGCTTCGGCTAAAATAATACCTGCAGTGATCAGGCCCTGACCACCGGTACCGGAGAAACGAAAGCTATGTCTCATAATTATTTACCCTCCTGTGCACGTTGAATAATTTGGTCATATGCCTTGGTGTATTCCATAACGTCGTTGTTTTCGTAGAGAACGCCGATGGGGAATTTGCCGGCAGCGATTGCTTCTGCCTTTTTATCTTCATCCATGCGGTCCCAAACAGCCTTCATAACGCCATGGTCACGCTGCCAAGCCATCATCTGAGCAGGTCCGCCCATCTTGTTCTGACGGCCGAAGGAAATCGGGCAAGCGCTGACAGCTTCGATGATAGAGAAGCCTTTGTGAGCAATGCCTTTAGCGATAACATCGACCAGTACGGGAACATGGTAGGTGGTTGCGCGTGCTACATAGGTTGCACCGGCAGCTTTTGCCAGATCGAGCAGATTGAAGCTCGGTTCAACAGTGTAGTACGGAGCGGTGGTTGCTTTGGAATGCATCGGCGTCATCGGAGAATATTGACCGCCGGTCATGCCGTAAATGCTGTTGTTGAAAACAACCAGAGTCAAATCAATATTGCGGCGTGCTGCATGAATCAAGTGGTTGCCGCCGATAGCGGTGCAGTCGCCGTCACCGCTGCAAACGATAACGTTCAGTGCAGGGTTAGCCATTTTTACACCGGTAGCAATCGGCAGAGCACGGCCGTGCAGAGTATTGGCGGTGTTGAAGTCCAGATAACCGGAGGAACGGCTGGAGCAGCCGATGCCGCTGATTACTGCAACGTCGTCTTTTGCCAGACCTTGCTTATCAATTGCTTTTACAATGGCGCCGGTGATAACGCCGTTGCCGCAGCCGGGGCACCAGATGTGAGGCAGACGGCCCGGGCGGAAATATTTATTGATTAAATTTTCCATTTCACTCATCGTTTTTTCTCCTCTCATCCGTTAGGCCATAGCCTTTTTGATTTCAGCTAACAGTTCGGCCGGAGTAGCAGATTCGTTATCGTATTTAGCGTACAGGCTTACAGGAACCTTGCCTGCTACCGCACGTTCAACTTCCAGAACGTACTGGCCGCAGTTCAGCTCGTGTACGAGGATGCCTTTAACCTTGCCTGCCAGCTCCTGCATTTGCTTTTCGGCAAACGGCCAGATAGTAATCGGGCGGACGAAGCCAACCTTCAGGCCTTCCTTGCGTGCCATATCAACTGCTTCATAAGCAGTGCGGGCAGCACCGCCGAAGGCTACAACAGCAAATTCGGCATCTTCCATACGATAGTTTTCTACTTGTACGATGTCGTCTAAGTTATCTTCTAATTTAGTGCGCAGACGGTCCTGAGAGGTGCGGGTTGCTTCACCGGTGCCCTTCGGGAAACCGGTTTCGTCGTGTACCAGACCGGATACGTGCCAGCGGTAACCGCTGCCGAAGTCTGCTATAGCAGGAACCTTGGAGCCTTCCTCGCAGCCGTAAGCCAGATAATCTTCGGGTGCGCAGGTCGGGCGCTTGCGTTCTGCCTGCGGAATTTCATCATAGTTGTCGGGAAGCTCGATTTTCTCGCGCATATGGCCGATAACCTCGTCCATCAGGAGAATAACCGGGCAACGATATTTTTCGCTCAATGCTACTGCACGCAAAGTCAGGTCAAAGCATTCGGGAACACTGGACGGAGAAACGGTAATCAACCAGTGGTCGCCGTGGGTGCCCCAGCGGGTTTGCATAACCTCGCCCTGAGCGGGGGAGGTCGGTTGGCCGGTAGCAGGGCCTACACGTTGTACGTTAACGATAACGCAGGGGATTTCGGCGCTGCAGGCGAGGCCGAGCATTTCCTGTTTCAGGGAGAAGCCCGGGCCGCTAGTTGCGGTCATAGCCTTTTTACCGGCCATGGATGCACCGATAACAGTGCCGAGACCGGCGATTTCGTCTTCAGTCTGCATAAATTTACCGCCAACCTGCGGCAGACGCAGAGCTAATTGTTCAGCAATTTCGGTAGAAGGGGTGATCGGATAACCGCCGTAAAATTTTACACCGGCGGCAATCGCACCCTCAACAACCGCTTGGTTACCTTGTAACAGCAGGATTCTTGACATGGGTTACCTCACTCCTTTTTATTTATCTACAAAGATAGCATAGTCGGGGCAACGCATTTCGCATTGTCCGCATTTGATGCAATTTTCTTCAGCAACGGCTTCGACTTTGCCGACTTCGCTGACTGCCAGAACTTTTTTCGGGCAGAAGGCCGCACAAATACCACAGCCTTTGCAACGCTTAGTAATTATTTTTAAGCTCATATGGTCTCCTCCTTATGATACCTTGTTTAAAATAACAGCATGCGATAGCTTCACCTTATATTATATCAAAAATAGCATTTTATGAAAGTGTTTTTGAAAGCTTTTTACAAATTATCTTTTACTACATCATGAATAAATTCTATAATGTTTTGTAAAGTGAAAAAGATAGTATTATTGTAACTTTAAGTCAAAATGTACAAACAAATCTTGACTTCGACCGTACTCCAGGTGTTATGCTATACTTAAATAAAGCAACATGAAAGGAAGCAGAGCATGAGCAAGATAATTAAGCTTTTACTTTTTATATTGTGCCTGGCAGTAATGGCCTTAAACGGTTGTGCTAAAAATGCTGACAGCGAAGTGCAGGGCAGTGATACCGCCGTTGCCATTACCAATCCGCGTCAGCTTGTCGCTGCAGATAACAAAACAGGGCGCACAATTATGTGGGAAGCGAAGGTGAAGCAGCCTTATACACTGGAGTATCGCTTGCAGGACGACAAGGACATACAGGCAGTGCAGGCAACAGACAGCAGCTTTACGGATAAAAACAGTATTATTCAATATACTGCACGTCTTAGCGGCCTGGTGCCGGGCAGTGCTTATGAATATCGCATCAACACAGCGCAGAATAAAGGACGTTGGCACAAGCTGCAGACGGAAAAGGGCGCAGGCTTTACTGCTTTAATTTTCCCGGATTCGCAAAGCGCTGATTACAGTGGCTGGCAGCAGCTGGCGCGTGAAGCGTACAAGCGCCATCCGCAGAGTGCGTTTTACGTGAATATGGGAGATTTGGTGGACAACGGACAGGATGCAAGCCAATGGCGCGCCTGGTTCAACAGCGTGAGCGTGTTCAGTGATGCTGTGCCGCTGGCACCTGTAATCGGCAACCATGAGGCGTACAACATGGAGTGGAAGGAATACTTGCCTGCAAGCTATACGCATTTGTTCAATGTGCCGCAAAACGGTCTGGCAAAATATCCGAATCAGTTTTACAGCTTTGATTACGGTCCGGTGCATTTTGTAGTGTTGGATACCAACTTTCCGGAGATGGAAAATTTTCAGCCTGATTTGCTGGCAGACGAGCTGTCTTGGCTGGAAAAGGATTTGGCGGCGAGCAAGGCGCAGTGGAAGGTTGTTCTGATGCACCGCGATATCTTTCTCTACGGCTTCGGGCCGGAGTCTGGCAGAGCGCAGAGCAAGACGCAGTTTCTTGATTTCAGCTATCGGCTGATGCCGGTGTTTGAAAAATACAAGGTTGACGCAGTACTGACGGCGCATTTGCATACATATCGCCGCCGTGTGCCGCTGCAGAACTTTGCGCCTGCACCGCAGGGAAGCGGTATTACCTATATTCTGACAGGTGTGGCCCGCAGTGTGCGCTATCCTAAGCTGTGGGGCGATTTTGAGTGGGATGCGGCAACAGCGCCGAAACCGGAAACTGCCAACTATATGACAATGAAAGCCTATGAGAAAACCTTGGAGTTTAAAGCCTTCCTGCCGGATGGCAAGCAGTTTGACGAAGTTAAATTAACCAAATAAGCAAAAAGGCTGTCGCATCATCGTAGTGCGACAGCCTTTTTAATTACGGTTAATCAAGCTCAATCAGTTCATATTTGTCATTGCCCATTTTCAGCTCGTGCATAGCGGTGAGCTGGTGCAGGCCGTGACGGCTTTCCATGCGCTCAACGAGGTCATGGTTGCTTTCCTTGGCATATACCAGATCGACGGAAGCCTGGTCGATAGCCAGAATGTCGGTAGAAGCGAGAATGCCGATATCAGGAATAGTCGGCTCTTCTGCGCTTAAGCCGGCGCAGTCGCAGTCAACGGACATGCGGCGTAGGACATTGATGTAAACGATGTGCTTGCCGAAGAAATCAATGGTAGCCTTGGCAGATTCAGCCATGTTTTCCATGAGCAGCTCCTTGCCGGGCCATACGTTCCAGTCTGCAGGCAGGTTATCCTTATCTACGCCGTGAACCTGTGCTTTGCCGATGCGTCCGTCAGCGCAGCCGATAGCAAGGTTTTTCATGGAACCTCCGAAGCCTCCCATAGCGTGGCCCTTGAAGTGCGTTAAAACGAGCATGGAATCGTAGTTGACGATGTTTTTGCCCATGGAAACCTCTTTGAAATGCTTACCGTGGCGTACAGGCAGATTAACGGTGCCTTCTGCATCCATGATGTCGACAGGGCAGAAGGTCCAGCCGTTAACCTTTAAGGTGTCGAGATGTTCTTCGGTGGTATAGCGGTCGCCCTGATAAAGAGTGTTAGTTTCTACGATGGTGCTGTCAGGGATTTGCTGCTGCAGCGCTTTCACCAGCTCGCGCGGCAGAATGTTGGGGCCGTGCTTTTCGCCGGTGTGCAGTTTGATGGCAATCTTGCCGTAAATGCTTTCGTTGATTAAACCGTATAATTTGATGAGATGCTCGGCATCAATGTGCTTGGTGAAATATACTTTGGCATGAGAGCCTGCGTTATCGGTTTTGGCAACTCTTTTGCAGCCTACTACAGGGGCTTGTGCAAATTCTTGTGTCAATTTCAACTACCTCCTATAATTTGGTTACTTATATTTTAATACCTGAAGTATACTCTAAGTCAAGAGGAAAATGGAAGTTTGTGTTAATGGTAATATAAATTTTTGGCAGCTTACTTGCTTGGCGCGATAGCGTTTACACAGCTAAGTCCGTTTAAGGTGCGCGGATAGCCGATGTAGGGCAGGGCAATGGTGAGCGCATCCAGCAAATCCTGACGGGAGTTGCCGACGGAGATATTGGCAGCGGCGTGTGCCTTGGCCTGTGGTTCGCATCCGCCGAGAGTAACGATTGCTGTAAATGTGATCAGTTCACGCTCTTTGACGTCGAGCACTTTGCGTGTGTAGTAGTCGCCAAAGCAGTTGGCACTGAGGTAATCATTAATATGCTTTTGGTCAGCAGGGGCACTCGCGTTCATCTTATC
The DNA here is from genome assembly GCF_000188175.1 of Phascolarctobacterium succinatutens YIT 12067. GTDB lineage: Bacteria > Bacillota > Negativicutes > Acidaminococcales > Acidaminococcaceae > Phascolarctobacterium_A > Phascolarctobacterium_A succinatutens. The sequence continues at coordinate 7,932 of NZ_GL830938.1, forward strand.
AATGTTCTCTGCGCCGAAGATGGCGCGCTGTACGGCGAGGCCTGCTTCGTGGCGTGTTTGATCGGTAGTTGTTCCGGCAGGAGCGCAGGGCTTGATTTTGAGCATTTCCATAACCTGGTCAAAGCGTTCCAGTGCTGTTTTTACCTTTGGCAGACCAACGTATGGCGTGCAATGGAAAATGCTTTCGTGTACCTGCTCCGGCGTTGCACCTGCTCTGAGAGCGCCTTCGACGTGGGCAGGAATATCCTCCGGTGTGTTGTTGGCAGTGAGAACAACGAGCGTCAGCAGCTCCTGTTTGGCGGCAATGAGCTTAATCTGCTTATTGATATCGTGATAGATAAACTTTTTGCTGATAGCGGAAAGCTCCGGTTCGTTTTTAATATCAGTAGGATCATTTTTGGTGAACAAGCTTTGAGCAGCAGTATTTGCTGCTGTTTCACGTGTTTGTGCCATAGCGGTGGTGCCTCCTAAAAGTAAAGTGCATGAAAGAAATGCAGTGAGTATAATTTTTGAGATGTCTTTCATTGGTGATTCTCATTTCAGTAAATTAGTGTTGAGCGACTTGTCTGTCTGTAAGGGAAGATATCACTGAAGGTGACAGCGGGTTTATTTCAGCTTATTATATTCCTCTGCATCCACAGGCTCGCACCATTCGCTTTTGGTGTTTTCGCCCGGAATCTCGATGGCGAGGTGCGCAAACCAGCTGGTGGGGGCGGCACCGTGCCAATGCTTAACTCCGGCGGGGATTTTGACTACATCACCGGCATGCAGCTCACGGGCAGGCTTGCCCCATTCCTGGTAGTAGCCACGACCGCCGGTGACAAGCAGAATCTGCCCGCCGCCTTTATCGGCGTGGTGGATGTGCCAATTGTTGCGGCAGCCTGGCTCGAAAGTTACGTTGCCGATGACAACCTGGTCGAGAGAAAGCATGTTAAGATAGCTTTGGCCTACGAAATATTTTGCATAAGCATCGTTTTTAGGGCCTGTTGGGAATATGGTGAAAAATTTTTCTTCTGTCATTGTTATCGCTCCTTTAAAAATTAGAATTGCAAGCTGTCAAGCCAGCTTTTGATTTGACCTTGGGCGTTCTTGGAGCTGCTGCCGGAGAGAACAAGATCTTGGGTGAATTTGGCATTAGGTGTCAGCTTCTGCAAATCGCTTAGGCAGCGCTGTTCGCCACCGCTGCCGTGGGTGAAGAAGGGAGCAACGGTTTTGCCGTCCAATTTATAGGTTTCTACGAAGGTGGCAACAGGGATGGGGAAGCTGCCCCACCAGTTGGGATAACCAAGGAAAACAACGTCGTATTTGTCGAAATCATCAATTTTTGTGCTGATGGCAGGACGGGCGTTGGCTGCCTGTTCTGCTTTGGCTTTGGCGACGGTGACGCTATAGGTTTCGGAGTACGGAGTTGCGGGCACGATTTCTACGATGTCGCCGCCGACCTGTTTATGGATTTCTTCAGCAACAGCTTTGGTGTTGCCGCTCCAGGAAAAATAGGCTACTAAGATTTTTTTACCATTATTCATGTTTTGTGATGCTCCTTCACTAGTGGATTGTTTTACTTTAGGCGCAGGTGCGTCTGCTTTAGCAGCGTTGAACGAACCGCAGCCCATAGTTAATGCTGCAAGGCTCAGAAGGCTAACGCCTGCGAGTTTTCAAAAGTCGCGTCTGTTCATATTGAATCCTCCTTGTATGATTGATGTTTATATTTAGCTAAGATAGCAAGAAAAGCCATAACGCCCACGCTCCCCACGCAGCTTCCACCGCAGCTGCCGCACACGCCTGTGCAATAGAGCAGCGTCTGTGCCGTGACGGGCGCAATGCCGGCGAAAAGCTGTGGTATAGCCTTCGTAACAGACTGGGGCAGGAGGATGCTGGCAGCAGCACCGCCGCTGAGAGCGAGCTGAGATAATTTGTTGTCATGAAGTGCTTTATCAGTTGTGCTCATCTTACTTTTTCTCCTTCGCCAGATTGCTTTGATAGCAGATAGCTTGTTTCGGACAGCCGTGCGCGCACTTGCCGCAGATGATGCAAAGTCGTCTGTCAATCGTTGCTTGGCGTTCGTGCATGGTTATCGCACGCATGGGGCAGTTTTGCGCGCATTTGGTGCAGCCGATGCAGGCGTTTTTGCGCACCTGCATGGCGAAAGCACCGGGAACAAAACGTCCAAAAATGTGAAACAAGGAATTATATGTGCCAACAGGACAGATAAACAGGCAATATCCGCGTCCACCTTTGGTGAAAAGCCCTAAGAAGACATTCGCTAAAAAGAACGTGGCGATGAGCGAGGAGAGCGTGTTTAAGAAATATTCTGTGAGAAACAAGTTGATAAAAATCTCGAAAGAATAATAATTGCAATAGGTGCAGGGAATGCCAAAGCCCAGCCAGATGGAAAAAAGAAAACCGATGAGAAAACCATAACGTAGCGGCAGCACGGGCACGAGCTTTACCCAGTCTATTTTATATTTGTCAGGCAGCAGGCTGCCAAGCAGTTCACTGAAGGCACCGGTAGGGCAAAGCTTGCCGCAAAAGAGCGGACCGAACCACAGCGAGGTTACGGCGAGTAGCAGGCAAAAGATTAGTGAAATCGTGCTTGTCGCAAGCCATTCGCCTGTGACGATGTTCGCAAGCGGAATACGTGCACAGGGAACGTGAATCGAGCTGAAGCTTGTGTCGGTGATGAAAGTACTTGCTATTTGGTTGAAGAACATGAACGGCTCGTAGAAAAGTATGAAGCCGACGATATAACCGACAGTGCGTTTGAGATTGTAAGTTAGGTTTTGCATAGCGTTTCCTTCGTTTTTAGTTTATGACTTGGAGATAACTCCAAGTCAAGTAAATTATAGCTTGCGATTGTTGCTATCGGTCAAGAGTTTTTTATAAGCTGTGACCTAAATCATAGGCAGCCTGCGGATAGGTGGTTTTCAAAATATCCTTGCGGGTTTTGCAGTTAGTGGCGAGCAAAGTGCCACGGCTCTGCCAGCGCATATAGCCTGAGAGTGTGGCAGTCCATAGCCCAGGGAACGTCGCTGCCTGCTGCTGCGAGCAGAACGCTCTGCTTGCCGCTGATACGTCCTGTGCGTGCGTAAAATCTATCAATGCAGGTCTTGAGTTGCGCGCTGACGTGCCAATAATAAACGGGCGTGATGAGCGCGATTAAATCAGCATTAACGAGGCGCATAATCAAATCATTTTCAATGTCCTCCTTCTGCACGCAGAGCCCGTTCATGCCGCAGGCATCGCAGACCAGGCAGCCATGAATATTATGAAACGCTGCGTCGAAGCGAAAGACGCTGTGTCCCTTGGCTTCTGTGCCTTTGATAAATTGTTCTGCTAGCACGCTGGTCATGCCGTTTCTATGCGGACTGCTCGTAATGACAACGATGCGCTGTTTGCCGTTTGGTGTTGGCTGCTGTGCTGCTTCAGCGGCAGGCACATTCGCTTCAGGCGTATTTTTGTTAGACAGAAAGTTGATAGCTGCGCCGCTGGCAAGCATGGTGCCGAAGCCTGCGACAGCGAGCCTGATAAAATCATGTCTGTTCATAAGTTTTCCTCATCAAAAAATAACAATCAAAAAGGCAGATAACAAATTGCTATCTGCCTAAAATTATAATGATTCTTATTTACATGTCTAATACTTATCTTGTAAAGCTATTCTATGCTTAAAAAGCATTTTGCAAAATCAATGAATTTTTGCAGAGTATGGCTCTGCTGTCTGTCGCGTCGCCATACAAGAAGAATATCGCCGCTTAGTGCCGGCTGCAAAGGACGGAATACAAAGCGGTTTTCATTCATTAGCGGCGGCCTGATGGTTATAGCGTAATAGTTATTCTGTTCTACGAGTACGGCTGTATTGGCAAGCAGGTTACAGTTGCCAACAAAGTGTATTTTGGCAATATCGCCGCTGAGCCAATTGAAGATTTCACTGCGTACTTGCAGGCGTACAGGTAAAATAACAGGCAGGCCGCAAAGCTCACAGGCTTTAATGGCTTTTCTTGTTGCCAGAGGAGCATCCTTGCGCATGAGAATACCCCAAATTTCCTTTTTCTGTAAATGAATATAGTCATAATTTGTTGTATCGACAGGTGCCTGCAGGATAGCGATATCGATAAGCCCTTTTTCCATTTTTTCCAGCAGAGTATCTGCCGTAGCTGTAAAAAGGTCAAAGGTTACAGCCGGATATTGCCTTTGAAAAGCTCCGATAAGCTGTGCCAGTGTTTGTGTAGCATAGTACTCACCTGCGCCGAAGGCAATGCTTCCGCTGAGGTTTTGCTCCTGGTCTTGGATGTCGAGCGTAGTTTTTTCTACCATGTCTAAAATTTCCTGTGCGCGCTGTACGAGAAACTGCCCGGAGGGTGTGAGCGCGAATTTATGTTGGCTGCGGTCAAATAGCTTAGTTCCTAAATCTTCTTCAAGCTGCATGAGCTGACGGCTGAGCGTGGGCTGAGTGATGTGCAGAACTTCAGCTGCTTTGGTGATATTTTTTTCGTGTGCGACAGTCAGAAAATAGTTGAGAATACGAAAGTTCATAGCGACGGCTCCTTTCTATCGATATGCTTGTAATTTTTGGCATTATTATAACGCAGCCTTGCTGATTATGCAAAAAAAGCATGTAACGGTAATTATTATAGGTATTGGACGCATATTTAGGCTGTTAGTATAATTATCGGTGAAGGGTAAATCCTGTTTTACATAATGATGTCTGCAAGGAGGTTTACTATGAAAAAATTATTGGCTTCTACAGCTTTAGCTGTAACATTGCTTATGAGCGGCTGCGCCGGTGCGGATGCACCTGATAGTAAAGCAGCTCAGAATCCTGCACCGAAAGTGCAGTCTGCTCAAAATAAAACGCAGCAGTCACAGTCTGCAGCGCAAGGAACCAAGCTGAAGCTGCAGGTTGATGGTAAAAATATTATTGTTGTACTTGCGGATAATGCGGCAGCGAAGCGTTTAATTGATATGCTTCCCGCAGGGATAAACCTGAATGATTTTAATCATACCGAAAAGATTGGCTATTTTAAAAATAAGCTTACCGGGGACGGAGCGCCACGAGGGCATGCTCCGAAGGCCGGAGATGTGTGTGTTTATGTTCCATGGGGTAATATAAGTGTGTTTTATAAGGATTTCAGATATACGGATGATTTGATTTATTTGGGACACGTTGAACAGGGACTAGATATTTTGAGTACGCAGCAAAGCGATTTTAAAGTAAATTTTAGTATAGAGCACTAATTAAGGTAACTGTAAATCCAGCAAGAGAAAAAGCTTCTTTGGATAATACAAGAAATTAAGCTTTCCTTAGTTTATTACTTAGAGAAAACGTAAGCGTCAATTATGGTGCAGGCTTGAGCGTAAAAACTGGCAAAGATAGCTATGCGTACTTTGACATCGAGCGTGCAGTCGGCGGCGAGTATAATAAGAACTGGGATTTTCACGCTGGCGTGCGTTGGAACTTCTAAAGAAGTCACAAAGACTTCACAATACAAATCCTAGAAATTTAGTATACTTTAAATATGGTTTAACTTTTCACATTGAAGGAGGTTTATCTCATGAAAAAATTAACAGCTATTATTACTGGCGCGCTGACTGTTTTGGCAATTTCTGCTACAGCATTTGCTGCTAATCTGATTAGTGCGGAAGAAGCTCGTGCAATTGCGCAAAAGCAAGTTCCAACAGGTAGTACTTACCTGCATACTGAAGCAGAACTGCAAAAACTGCAACCATATTATGAAGTGAAGTTTTTTGATACTGCTACTCAGACAAAATATGAAATTGATGTATATCAGGTAAATGGTAAAATCAAAGAATACAATATGGAAAGAAAAGCGTTGGGTGGTAGCGCTAATGTCATCTTGTCCAAAGATGATGTAAAAGCAATTGTTGCCAAAGAAGTTGGTGACGTGTCGATTTATGAACTGAAATTGGACAGAGAACATGGATTATATGAATATGAAGTGAAATTCAGTGCATCTGGTTTGCGTGGTGAGATGAATGTTAATCCGGAAACTGGTGTAGTGCTGGATAAAGAAGTAAAATACAGCTTTTAAGAATAAATTTTTATAAATTTTTTAGAGCGGTGCGAAAGCATCGCTCTATTTTTACAATCTTTATTCTTGGTTTTGAGTTAAATTCAGATGCCATTAAAAAGCTACAAGGAGACAATAAGGAGCTGGTGATTATTTCTGGTGTTGTGCATCGGATTTGTACTGCAAGATTGATGTAAGTTCCTTTGATAAAATAGAAGCTTTCTATATGAAATATCTGAAATAAAAAGTGGAGGCTATCACTAGAGTGTATGATAGCCTAACTTTTTCCACAAATCGGCTGGGAAGACCGATATTGAGAGGGGAATCAGGGCTTTACTGTTGTACGGTAAGCCTGCTTGCCATCTTTGAATTCGATGATGGTTACGCTTTTTACTGCGTCATGCTGCTATACAAAAGGAGCGGGCAGTGTATCTTTTTTCAACAATTATCTAAATATATAAATACGTCACCATCGGTATCTTCTACTGGAAAGCTTTGAAAACTTCGCTTAAAGATGATATAATAAGCTATTATACTATGACTGGAGTACGCTATGCGCAGGAAAATATTATTTGGTGTTGATTATACGGACAGCGAGCTGATTAAGCTCTTGCTGTATCTGTTTGTCGGCGGCACGGCGGCCTTGGTGGAGTGGGCCTTGTTCTACATTTTCTTCCACTATCTTTTAACCGGGCTGAGCCTGACCTTGCTGACTATGCTGGCAACAGCCTTATCCTTTTGTTTGGCAACACTGTATCATTATTTCTTGGGCAATGTTTTGGTTTTTGACAGCGGCAGCCGTTACAAACGCGGCAAGGAGCTTAGCCTGGTGTTTTTGGTAAGCTGTATAGGCTTGGCGTTTAACCTGCTGCTGATGTATATTTTTGTCAGCCTGCTTGACTGGCAGCCGATGCTGTCTAAGGTGCTGACAAGCTGTATTGTTGTTGTATGGAACTATCTCTCACGTAAAAAATGGATTTTTAGGAGTTAGATATGCCTGGAGAATATGTAGACGTAAAAAAATTTAAAAAGGTTGTGCTTTTGTATAACCGTAATTCCGGTAAGCAGCTTTTTGCCAGTATGATGGCTAAGGTGAATGAAACCTATAAGCTGGTGAAGGAATTAGTAGGACCTAAAAATGCAGAAATGCGAGATATCCGCTTCTTTGACCAGATACCGCAGATTGCTGCGGAAATAGTTGAGGAAAAGGTTGACTGGGTGATAATTGCCGGCGGTGACGGCACAATCAGAGCGATGATTGAACAGCTGGCTAATCGCAAGTATGTGCCTTACATCAGCGTTTTTCCTGCCGGTACGGTAAATCTGGTGGCTAAGGAGCTGCTGCTGAAGGCGGACCCGCATAAGTGGTTTAAACGAGTATCCAAAGGTATAGAGGTGCCTGTTTATCTGGGACGCGCCAACGGCAACGTCTTTTTGACGGTTGCCGGTATAGGCTTTGATTCCCTTGTAGTAGACAAGGTGACCGAAAAGGAGAAAAAGCTGCTCAACAAGCTTGCTTATGTTTGGCAGGGAACAGAGATTATGCGTAAGGAATTTCTGTTTAACAACTGGCGTTACCGCTTTCAGGTGCGTTTTGATGATGAAGCCGAGTGGTATGATGCAACTTCTGTTATTGTAGGCAAGAGCCGCTATTATGCCGGACGTTACAACCTCTTTAACGGTGCGTCGCTTTCGTCACCTCTTTTACATGCGGCGCTGTTTACCGGTGATAAGCGCGGGGATTTTATACGTTATGCGGCCTGCATTGCTATGGAGGCGCTGACGCTGGATAATGATATTATTATCCGTGCAGCGAAAAAAATGGAAATACGCTGCAATGAAGAGAATTTTGCAGCAGAGCTTGACGGAGATGCTGTAACAACTGCTCCGCTTTTAATTGAGATGGAGTCCGAGCCGATTAAGTTTTTGGCGTAAGCAAGGAAATGGTGTAAGGTGAATAGGATAAGCAGAAAAATGGGCTGGCTGATTTTTATTATCGCGGCCTGCATAGTAGAAGGATTTTTTGCCTGGCAAAGCTTCGGCGGAACGCACCCCTTTCCGCTGAATGAGTTTGGCTTTCAGATTTTTGATCATGTATTGCGTGACAGCGTTTTGGCAGAGATAGCATATGTACTGTATTACCGGCGTAAGCGTGTGCCGGACAGATTGCAGCGCTATTTTCCCGTTATTGTTATCGGTATTCTTTATCTGGGCGAAGCCTTTTTTATGGTAAACCAGCTTAGTCTTGATAAAGGTTTGCAGACAAGCCTGTCCGTGCTTGCCGGTATTAACAATAACATTTTTGCAGTGCTGCTGATGGCAATGTGCTACCATAAATGGCCCAACATCGGGATGAAAATCCTTTATTTTGCTGTTTATGTATTTTCCGCTTTAGCGCTGGTCTTTGACGGTTTTTACTTTTGGCAGACCTCCATGCACGTGGAGAGCGTTCTCTTCCAGAACCTGAATATCTATGCTGTTAAAGGTATTTTTGCGACGATGAGCAACACGATGATTGCCGGTATCGTTATCAGCATTGTGGTGATTTTACTGCTGTTTTATGTACCGAAACCGCAAAAGCGTAAGCCGAACTTTGCCTGGTCGTTGCTTTGTGTGGCCATGTTCACCTTGGGCTTGAACCTTACCGACAGATTGCTTGGCTATGCCGGCATGTACGGCGTGGAAAATGTTATCGGTATGTACGCTGAGGTAGAGAACGAAAAGACGCGCATGAACTATCGCAATATGCTTTCCGTTCCTGTTAATGTGAACTTTGTCAGCAAGGCAATTTTTGATACGGATAAAATTGCCGGCGGCAAGCATGTGGAGCAGCGCGAGCTGACTGCCAAGGATAAAACACGTCTGACGGAAATGGGCATTGATGAGCCTAAAGCAAAGATTGCCAAAATCAAACCGCAGTATGACAGAGTTGTTCTGCTGATTCTGGAATCCATGCACCGTGATTACATCAACTACTATAACCATGATATTCCCGAAGAAGCTACTCCGTTTTTGAATAGTCTTGTTATCCGTTATCCGCATATGAACAGGTATTATTCCTCTGCCGTGCCGACAACGCAGGGCCTGAATGCTACATTCCGTTCGCATCTGATTATGGATAAGGATCTTCCCGGTAAAAATACGCCCTCGCTGTTCCGCAGTGTACAGGCGCAGGGAATGCGCGGCATTTTCATGAATGCTTCCAGCCAGTATTATGCAAACGAGCTGCGCGAATATCCGACGCAGTTCGGAATGAACGAATACTATGCCAAGGAATATCTGGAAAAACAGGGCTATACCGGTGCCAGCGGCTGGGGCTTCCATAATGACGTAATGTATGAGGAAACACTGAAGCTGCTGGAAAAAGCCAAAGCGAAGAATGACCGTCTGGTGATGGTTACTAAAACCCTGGATATGCATCAGCCTTATCCTTATACAGGCTTCAGCTGGAACGAAATGCCGGACAATGTGCGCAGCAATCAGTTTATTACAGTGCGCGGCGTTTATTGGGTTGATAAAACGTTGGAGCATTTCTTTAAGGAAGCACAGAAGCGTGGCCTGATGGATGACAGAACGCTGTTCATCATTACGAGTGACCATAATCCGCACAGCGGCGGCGAGTACACAAAGCTCGTTACCAAGGCTGATGATAAGCAGAGCATTGCACCGATTCCGCTGATTTTTGTGTCGAAGAACATGGCACCGCTCAATAATCTGCGCACCAATGAATATGCTTCGCAGATTGATCTGGCACCGACGCTTTTATATCTTCTAGGCATCGACGTGCCGGAAAAATTCATGGGCCGCAATCTTCTGCAGCCTACGGATATTCCCTATGCCTTAGGCTACTTTGGCGGTAAGGCGTTCTACTGGTCGGATGAGCGTCATTTGGTCGATCAGATGGATAAGCCTGTACCGGATACAGAATATGAGGATGCTTTAACAAACTATATTATTCATTATTATGGCTTGTGGCACCAATAAAGTTATTAAAAAATACCGTTCCGCAGAGATGTGGGACGGTATTTATACTTTTGCTATATAAACTTAGCTGAAAAAAGCAAGTATTATGTATACAATTGATAATACACTTTTCAAAAGCAGTTCTATCACATATAATATTAATGCAAAAAAATAATTTTATGGAGGGAATGAAGATGTTTCTGATAATAGGTGCACTCGTTGTTATCGGTGTAATTTATCTTTTGTTGAAACGACATGAATCCAGAATGGTATTGATTGCCGCTGGTATTCTGATGTGCTGCATTGCCGGCAACCCGATGGCTTCTCTTGATGCTTTTGCCAAGAGTATGACTAATGCCGGTCTGATTACTTCTGTTTGTTCCTGCATGGGCTTTGCCTGGTGCATGAAGTATACCGGCTGCGACAAGCATTTGGTTGTCGCTATCGGTAAGGTTTTGAAAAAAATGGGCTTTTTGCTCATTCCCGGCGCTACGCTGGCAACCTTTGTTGTTAATATTGCTATCCCCAGTGCTGCAGGCTGCAGTGCTGCGGTAGGTGTAATTTTTATTCCGATTATGATGTCCGCAGGCATTCATCCGGCAATGGCTGCTGCTGCCGTTAAATCCGGTACCTATGGCAGTATGCTGAACCCCGGTCTGGTACATAACGCCGTTATCGCTAAGCTGGCAGGCGTACAGGTTACTGATGTAATTGCCAACCATATGCTGGCAACTGTGGTCGGCGTAATCATTGCTGCAGCTGTACTGACTGTTCTCGCAGTTGTGCTGAAGGAAAACAGAGGCTTTGTTCCGGAAGGTGAAGCCGGTGTTGACGAGAACTTCGGCATCAATCCGCTTTTCGCTATCATGCCGCTGGTTCCGGTTATCATTCTGCTGTTGGGCAGCACTAAACTGGTGCCTGTACTGAAAATGGGCGTACCCCACGCTATGGTTATCGGTGCAATCCTGTCTTTGGCAGTAACCCGTAAAAATCCTGTTGAGCTGACCAAGAGCTTCTTTGACGGCATGGGCGATGCTTATGCTAATATCATCGGTATTATTATTTCCGTAGGTGTTTTCGTAGCAGGCCTGAATGCTTTGGGACTGATTAAGGCGCTGATTAACTGGATGCTGAATTCTACCGGTATTGTTAAAATTGCTGCTACCTTCGGCCCGTTTGTGCTGGCACTTATTTCCGGTTCCGGTGACGCTGCAACTGTTGCGTTTAACGAAGCAGTTACTCCGCATGCGGCACAGTTTGGTCTGGAAAACATGAACATGGGCTCTATTGCAGCTTTGGGCGGTACTCTCGGCCGTACTATTTCCCCGATTGCCGGCGCTACTATTATCTGCGCAGGCATTGCCGGTGTAGACCCGATGGAGGTTTGCAAGCGTAATGCTCTGGGTATTACCCTGGCGCTGGTTGTAGGCATGATTCTGCTGCTGTTCTAAAATCTGATATTTTTAAAAGTATAAAATGGATGCGGAACTTTTGCTTCGCATCCATTTTTATTGCTACGACTTGCCTCTATGCGGTATAATAATGCATGGAGGGAATTATGGAGATTAATACTTTTCTTTATAAATTACAGAGCTATCACAGCGAGCAGGTTTTTAACCCCTGGCGTGATTTTGATACAAGCTGTGATATAGGCCCGCAGGCTCCTGTTATCCGCAGTGCCAATCTGCGCCGTTATCTGGAGCTGCGCGCGGATGCACATTATTTGTTTATTGCCGAGGCCTTGGGCTATCAGGGCGGTCATTTCAGCGGTATTGCTATTACTTCGGAGCGTATTCTGCTGGGGCATCATCCTGATGTAGAGCCGAAAAGTGTGCTGGGCGAATGGGATTACCGCCGCACGAGTGACGCAAGCAGCGCAATGCTGAACAATACGCAGCGCCTGAAGGGCTTTAACGAGCCCACGGATACTGTTGTCTGGAATGCGCTGAACAGTCATGGCCTTGCGTCCTTTGATGTTATTCTTTGGAATATTTTTCCGTTTCATCCGTATAAAGCAGGCAATCTGCTGACTAACCGTACGCCCTCACCGAGCGAGCTTGATGTAGGCATTGAGTACGCGCGGATGCTGCTGGAGCTGCGTCCGGGGATGAAGATTGTCGCTATCGGTCAGAAGGCGGCGACAACGCTGTCACGTTACGGCGTTGAATGTATGGCTGTGCCGCACCCGTCTATGGGCGGTGCCAACCGCTTCCGTGCGGCAGTAGCGCAGCTGTTAGGCGGTGAGATGTAATGGAATTGGAAGCTGTTCCTTTAAGCCGTGAGCAGACCTTGCATATTGCTCTTGGCATGGGCAAGGCACTTTTGAAAAACGGTGCGGAAACCTCCAGAGTAGAGGACACTATTTCCCGCTTCTGCCATACGCACGGCTATCATGATATTCATGTTTTTGTTACGCCGACGGTTATTATTTTAGGCGATGAGGAAAGCGAAGGTGCGACGATTATCAGCCGTATTCGTTATCGCAGCACCAATTTGAGCGTCATCAGCGCGGTGAACGATTTTTCCTATAATCTGAAACGCTGGCCGCTGAATTATGAAAAAACGCTGGCGTATCTGGATGAGCTGCGTCATAAGGCTCCGCCATACGGCAAATGGCGTGTCTGCATGGCTTCGGCAATAAGCTCGGCAGCCTTTTCGGCGATGTTGGGAGGCAACGGCCATGACTTTATTGCGGCCTTTATTACCGGCGGTCTTTCAATGGTGCTGTTGAAGCAGCTGGGCGGTTATCGTCCCAGTGCCTTTTGGGAGAATGCGCTTTCCGGTGCGGCAATCGGTGCTTTGGCTATTTTTTGCTGTGAGATGGACGGCGAATGTACACGTACCAACATCATCGTAGGTGCACTGATGCCGTTCCTGCCGGGCGTAGCTTTTACCAACGGCCTGCGCGATTATATGGCCGGCGATTTGATTTCCGGTAATTCGCGTATCGCCGAGGCGATGCTTTTCGCTACATCCATTGCGATTGGCCTGGCATTTAGCCTGCTTGTATGGTATCACTGGGGGTGGAAGCTGTGGGCATAAATTATTTTACAGCCTTTGGCTTTGCATTTATTGCTACTGCTGCCTTCGGTATTCTGTTTCAGGCACCGCGTAAAAGTTTGCCTGTCAGCGGCTTTATCGGTGCTGTAGGCTGGGTAGTTTATTGCTACATCCGCAAGGATATGGCGTATGATTCTTTTTATGCCATGTTTTTTGCCACGGTTGCGCTTTCACTTTTGAGCGAACTGGCGGCACGCATGTTTAAGCAGCCGGTAACCATTTTTGTTATACCGGGTATTATCCCGATTGTGCCGGGACTTGGCATGTATCGCGGTATGGCAGCGATTATAGAAAATAATTACGACACGGGTATGAACATCCTTATAACCACCGGCATGGATGCCAGTGCTATTGCCTTGGGGATGATGCTTATGACAAGCGTATTCCGTGTAATTAAGATAAGCAAGGATCATAAACGATTGCTGCAGCTGTTGCATAAGGAAGAAAAAGAATAAGGTTATTTGTAGTGAGTGAGGGAATGAAAATATGGGTTTAGCAGAACTGTTGCTGTTGGCGGTTGGCCTGGCGATGGATGCCTTTGCCGTTTCCGTTTGCGGCAGTATGGTGCTGATACCGGATAACAGACTGCGCGGAGCTTTGCGCTTCGGCAGCTGGTTCGGAGCATTTCAGTTTTTGATGCCTGTGATAGGCTATTTCGGCGCTGTATCGTTTCGTGATTATATTACGGAATATGACCATTGGCTTGCCTTTTTCTTATTGCTTTATCTGGGAATCAACATGATTCGTGAAGCAAACGAGGCCTGCCATGTCAAAAAAGATTATAGCGTGAAGGAGATGGCGGTGCTGGCGATTGCCACCAGTATTGACGCTCTGGCAGTAGGTATCAGCCTGGCCTTTTTGAATACCGATATCTGGTCCGCTTCCATACTGATTGGTGTGGTGACCTTTGCTATCGCAGCCTTTGGCGGTCTGGCAGGCTTTAAGCTTGGAGCTATGGCCGGCAAAAGAGCTGATGTTGCCGGCGGCTTGGTGCTGATTTTTATCGGTGTCAAAATTTTGCTGGAACATACAGGAATAATTTAAGGAATAAAAGTTTAGCGGATTTGCTGCCCCTTTAGGCACGCTGAGCTTAATTTATATCATAGAAAGGAAGATATACATGACGCAAGTAAATAAGGAGCGTATGCTCGCAGAATTTAAGGAAATTGTTGCTCTGCCTTGTCACAGTCTGCAGGAGCGTCCGGTATTCGAACTGCTCAAAGGCAAATTGGAGGCTCTCGGCTTTACGGTGGAAGAGGATGACGCCGGTGAAAAGCTGGGTGGCAACTGTGGTAATATGTGGGCATTTTTGCCTGCCAGCGCAGGAATTGAAGGTGCGGTACGCGTGCTGCTTTCTGCACATATGGACGGTGTTGAGCCCTGCGGCGGCACTACCGTTATCCAAAAGGACGGCGTTTTATACAGCGACGGCACCACTATTCTCGGCGGTGACGATAAATCCGGCGTTGAGGGTATTTTAGAGGGTATTCGCATGCTGCTGGAGGAAGGCGCTCCGCATGGCGATATCCAGATTCTCTTCACTGTTTGCGAGGAGGGCGGCGTTAACGGCTCCCGTTGCCTCGACCGCTCCAAGCTGCGTGCGGACGTTGGCTATGCACTGGACGGCGAAGGCGCACCGGGCGAGATTGTTGTCGGCGCTCCCGGCCAGAAGAAATATAAAATCGACATTATCGGCAGAACCGCGCATGGCGGACTGGAGCCGGAAAAGGGCATTAACTCCATTATGATTGCTGCCAAGGCTCTTGCCGATGTTAAACGCTATGGCCGTATTGATGAGGAAACAACCTGTAATATCGGCATTATCGGCGGCGGTAAGGCAACCAATATTGTGCCTGATCTGGTAACCATTGAGGGCGATGCGCGCAGCCGTAATAAGGAAAAGCTGGAAGCTATCTGCAAGGAAATCGTAGAAACCATTGCAACCAGTGCTGAAAAATATGGCGCTAAGGCAGAGGTTTTTGTGGATAACAAGTATGATTCCTTTGCTGTTGCCGAGAACAGCGATGTTGTAGCACTGGCAAAGGCTGCCTGCGCAATGCATGGCTTTACTCCGGATATTACGGTAACCGGCGGCGGCAGTGATGCCAACTTCCTGAATGCTTACGGACTGCCTAGCGTAATTTTGGGCACTGGCATGGCTCATGTGCATACTGTTGACGAATACATTAAGGAAGAGGATTTGTATAATACCGCGTTGATGGTACATGGTATTCTGAAGGCTGCGGTAAAATAAAAAGGTATATATAATTAAAGACCTGCATGTGCAAAACGTGCAGGTCTTTTTCAATGAAATTTGACCAGATAGCCGAATTAAGGTATAATTTATATATAAAAAAGGAGGTGCAATTATGCCGAAAATTACTTCCAGCGCAGATTTGCGCAACAACTATAACGAGATTTCTAATTTCTGCCATCAGTATAAGGAGCCGGTTTTTATTACCAAAAACGGCAAGGGTGATTTGGCTGTCATGAGCATTGAAGCCTACGAGGAGATTACAGCAAGGTTTGAGTTGTATGGTGCGTTGAAACAAGGTTTAGATGATATTGAGGCGGGGAGAGTAGTTTCTGCAGAAGATGCTAAAGAGATGTTCAGAAAGAAATATCCTGGAGCAAATATATGATGACGTACAAGATAATTTATACGCAAAAAGCATTGACGGATTTAGATGCTGTCGCTAGTTATATAAAGCTCAAGTTGTGTAATATCTCTGCGTCAGATCGTATAATAGAGAATTTTTTCGGCGAAGGAGATAGCCTTGCTTCTTTTCCGACTCTTTATCCCTTATGTAACGACGCATTTTTGCGTGCGTGGGGAATCCGCTTCGTGCCTGTGAAAAATTATCTGCTGTTTTATGTCGTGCGCGAAGATGAAAGTGCTGTTTATGTCATTCGTTTTCTGTATGCTAAGCGTGCTTGGCAAAATATTTTGCGCGAGTATGTCAAAAAAGAAGGCGGCGGATTTATGCCTGTTTTTACAACACATTATATTCAGGAAGAAACAGAAAAATATGGAGCAAAATAAAAACAGCAGCCTTGGCATACGCAAGCGTATACTGAGGCTGCTGAATTTTTATTCTTCTGCTGCTGTTGCCAGCTGTACCTTCAGCTCTACACCGAAGGTTTTTTTGAACCATGACAGATGCTCCTGAATCTGATGCATTTCAATACTGGGAATACCTTGAGCATAGAGCTTTAAGGTAGCAGTCTTTTTGTTGATGCCAGGTTCAATAACGTGAATCTGGGAGGTTTCCGTATAATCGAGGCTTTCGGCTAATGCCAGCAGCAGTGCCAGCTTGTTGATTGTTTTCCAGTTGGCGTCGCTAAGCAGTTCCTTGTAGAAACGGTCCTTGAAATAGTTTTTGGAAACGCCGTTATGCCAGCCGGCGATAGCTGCCGTGATGACCTGCTCTTTGTGCGTCAGACCAAAGAGCTTGGCATTTAAAATCATATAGGCACTATGACGTGCGTGACTGTAGAAGTTGATCGTAATGCCGATGTCATGCAGCAGTGCAGCGGTTTCCAGCAGACGGCGATAATTTTTGCGTAAGCCGTGCAGCTCACTCCAGCCGTCAAACATTGATAACACCAAATGGGTGATGTGTCTGGAATGCTGCTGGTCGGGTTCATATAGGTTTAACACATTTTCCCTGCTCATTTTAAGGATATCATTCGCTATAATGGGCACGTGGTTTTCCTTGGAATAATAATCGAAGAACAGTCCTTCGCGCAGGCCGCAGCCGGAGGTGATGAGCTTTTTGGCACCCGTTGCCTCCAAAAGGCAGCTGATAATGCTAATGCCGGCCAAAATGATATCACTACGTTCACTGCTGAGGCCGGAAATTTTTTTGCGTTGCTCCAGATTTGTGTTGCGCAATCTGTTGAAGAAGCTGCAATATGTTTGCGCGGTATAGGAATAATTGTGGATTTTGGTTGCCGGATATTTCTTTTCACGCTGGATGATTTTAGCTACCGTACGCGCGGTACCGCCGACGCCGATGAGAGGCAGTCCGTTCTGCTTGAGCCAGGGGTACTTTTCCAGACGGCTAATGATAAAAAAGCTCACGTCGCTAAAGACATTGGCTGGCATGACATTGCGTGTGTTGAACATGGAGGTGGTATTGACTGCGCCGATAGGCAGGGATACGCTTTCCAAAATTTTACGGTTTTTGAACAGAATCAGCTCGGTACTGCCGCCGCCCAAGTCAAAGATGATGCCGTCCTTGACGTTGATGGTGTTGATAACGCCAAGATAGCTGATATAGGCTTCGGTATTGCCGGAGATGATGTGCAGCTGGATGCCTGTTTCCTCGGCAACGCGTGCGACAAGCTCCGCACCGTTGGCAGCGTTGCGGATGGCTGCAGTAGCAACGGCAATGGTTTTGTCAGCCTGATAAATTTTGCACATATAGGCAAAGCTTTTCATGGTTTCGATGGTACTGCTGAAGGCTACTTCTGTAAGCATGTTTTTTTCGTCGACCTTCTGACTCAGGCGCAGTGCTTCTTTTTGGTTATAGACCATATTATAAGCACCATTCTTATAAATATGGCTGATAACAAGCCGGGCCGAGTTGGAGCCGATGTCGATAATTGCGATTCGTTGCATTTTTCTTTTCTCCTTGTGGGGTGTTCCTCTAAACTCCGATTATTCTATTTTAACGATATATTTATTATATTACCCATAAGCGGAAAAAATCCTGCGTAAAAAAGTAAAATTCGTGTTAATTTGTTAAATTAATGTATAATCTCGATTTCTTCGCAGGATTTTTGTTAAGAAAAACGAATTATATCAATAATATACTGTTTTGGAGGCTTAGCTAATGAAGCGTAAAAATTATACAACCTTTGCTGCGATTCATCTAGGCTCGGAGATGCTCAGTATGCAGATTACCGAATATCATAATACCGAAAGGTACAAGGTTGTCGAATGCTGCAATCGACGCATCCGTTTGGGTGAGGCAACTTTTAAAAATAAAATAATTCCTTTTCCGCTTGTTTCCGAAATCTGCGAGATTCTGATAGGCTTCAAGCGCCTGATGAAGGAATACGGTGTAGAGGAATATGTTATGCAGGCGACAACGGCCGTGCGTGAGGCCAGCAATCAGGTTTTTCTGCTGGATCAGATTTATAACAAAACCGGCCTTGTGGTCGATGTTGTTGATATGCCGAAGGAGATTTATACCAAATTTGTGGCCATCCGTAATACGCTGAAGGCAGAAAAAATTTCTACCGAGCGTGAAGGCATGCTGATGATGGATATTTCCTCCGGCGGTTTGGGTGTAACGCTGGTGCGCGATGAAAAAATCTGCTATCAGGGCAATTTCCACATCGGTATCATCCGTATTAAGGAAAGCTTTGTGCGCAACCGCCGTGAAAGCATGCATTTTAACAAGGCGCTGACGGAATTTTTAAGCAGCACAATCGGCCCGGTAAGAAATGAGCTGGGTGACAGCAAGGTGCGTTATCTGGTGCTGTCCGGTACGGAAACGGAGCTTTTGCTGCGGATGCTGGGGCTGGATGAGCAGCAGAAGGTGCATCACATCAAGGCAGCGGATTTCCATGCCTTTTTCGACAGCATGCGTCAGATGAGCCTGGCACAGCTGATTCAGGTATATAAGCTGCCGGAGAATGTTGCGGAGCTTGTACTGCCTACGGTGCTGCTTTATGAACAGCTGCTGCATCTGATTCCCGCCAAGGAAATTATTATTACGGCAGACCGCTTTATCGACGGCATCCAGCTCCTTCATATCGGCAATAAAACGAATCCTGTAATGCGCAAGGAGCTGGAGCAGGAGCTTATCAGCCTTTTCCATACCATCGGCAGCCGTTATCTGTATGACAAGAAGCATGCCCAGCAGGTGGAGCGCCTGTCGTTGATTATTTTCGATAAGATTGCCAAGGCTTACGGCATGGGTGAGTATGAGCGCCTGCTTTTGCGTGCAACCTGCATTTTGCATGATATAGGCAAATACATCTGTATGCGCAGTCACTCTATCTATACATATCAGCTGATTATGTCTACGGATATTATCGGCCTGAGCGAGAAGGATAAGAAAATCGTAGCGCTGGCCTCGTATTATCATGCCAACAGACTGTTTGACAAGACCAATACGCTTGCTCCGCAGGTGGAGAAGGAGCTGGTGCCGGTTGTAGCCAAGCTGGCTGCCATTGTGCGTCTGGCTGATGCCTTAGACCGCAGCTATATGCAAAAAATCCACAGCTGCAGTGTAACGCTGAAGGATAATAAGCTGAAGGTTCTGGCAGCAAGCAAAGAGGATTTGACGTTGGAAATCTGGACGTTTGATGATAAATCAACTTTCTTTGAGGAAGTTTTTGGTATTGAACCGATTTTGGAACGGGTGAATAAGTGATGGGAAAATTAGATTTGACAAAGCCTGAGTATTTTTATAACCGCGAGCTGAGCTGGCTGAAATTTAATCTGCGCGTGCTGAAGGAAGCGATGGGTAAAGAAACGCCGCTTCTGGAGCGTTTGAAGTTTATCGCCATTTCGGCTTCTAACCTTGATGAATTTTTTATGGTGCGTGTAGCCGGACTGTGGAGCAATTTTGATAGCGGCGTAGAAAAGCGCGATGCTTCCGGCATGTCGGTGCATGAGCAGCTGGTGGCTATTTCGCAGGCAGCGCATGAGCAGGTGCGCACTCAGACAAAATCGCTGATTGCGCTGATGGCAGAAATGGATGCGGTGAAGCTGCATTTCCGCCGCGTTAAGGATTTGAGCGAGCTGGGCAAGGACTGGCTGGAGGAATATTACCGCGAGGTAGTTTTCCCGGTATTGACGCCGATGGCGGTAGATGCTTCGCGTCCCTTCCCGTTTTTGGCCAATAAAACACTGAACCTTGCTGTTGAGCTGATTAAGGCCGACGGCGAGCACAGCATGGGCCTGATTCAGGTGCCGAGCGTGCTGGACCGCATTGTTGAGGTAGAGCCTGAGGGCAAGCGTACCTTCGTATTTTTGGAGGATATTATCGCCAGCCATTGCCACGATTTGTTCAAGGGCTGCCATATTCTGGATATGGTGTCCTTCAGAGTAACGCGTGACAGTGACCTTGACTTGGAAGAGGATGACAGCGTTGACCTGATGAAGGAGGTTGAGGAATCACTGCGTAAACGTAAGCGCGGCGCTGCTGTACGTCTGGAAATCTTCAAAACGAATAATAATCGTATCAAAAAATTCCTCGAGGAAAATCTGGATGTTACAGAGATGGAGGTCTATGAAATCAACGGACCTTTGGATCCGACCTGCTTCTTTAAATTTATCGGTATGAAGGGCATGTGGCCGTGGCTGTATGAGCCATTTGTGCCACAGCGTCCGCTGGAGCTGCCGGATGACAGCGATTTGTTCGCCGCTATCCGTGAAAATGATATTTTGCTGCATCACCCCTATGAAAGCTTTGACCCGGTAGTTAAGCTGGTGAGTGATGCTGCCGACGATCCGCAGGTGCTGGCAATTAAGCAGACACTGTACCGTGTGAGCGGCAACAGCCCGATTGTTGCTGCGCTGGCGCGTGCTGCGGAAAACGGCAAGCAGGTAACCGTACTGGTAGAACTGAAGGCGCGTTTTGATGAGGAAAACAATATCCTCTGGGCGCGTCGTCTGGAAAAAGCCGGCTGCCACGTTATCTACGGTTTAGTCGGCTTAAAGACGCATGCCAAAATTATTCTTATCGTGCGCAAGGAGGATAACGGCATCAGGCGTTATCTGCATCTGGGTACAGGCAACTATAACGACAGCACCGCAAAGCTGTATACCGACCTTGGCCTGATGACGGCCAATGACGAGTTCGGCAGCGATGCTTCGGCGTTCTTCAATCTGCTTAGCGGCTACAGCGAGCCACCAGTTTGGAATAAGCTGGTTATGGCGCCATTGGGACTGCGCGAGAAAATTTACGCGCTGATTGATAATGAAATTGCCATGGTGCGTGCCGGTCGTGAGGGCCATATCATCGCCAAGATGAATTCGCTGATTGACCAGCCCGTAATCCAGAAGCTGTACGAGGCTTCGGCTGCAGGCGTGCATATTGATCTGATTGTGCGCGGTATCTGCGGCCTGCGCACAGGCATCGAAGGCATCAGCGATAATATTACGGTCCGCAGTATTGTAGGCCGTCAGCTGGAGCACAGCCGTATCTTCTGGTTTGCCAACGGCGGCGAGGAGCAGCTCTATCTTTCCAGTGCCGACTGGATGCCGCGTAACCTTAATGACCGCGTTGAGCTGTTCTTCCCGGTAGAAACAGAGGAGCATATCCATCGCATCAAGGCGCTGCTCGACTTGTATCTGCGCGATAACGTGGGTGCGCATATGATGCAGTCCAACGGTACCTATCGCCGTGTACGCAACAAGCTGGAGCCTGTGAGCGCACAAAGCACCTTGTACGAGATGGCGCAGCTGGCGGTGACTGCCGACAAGCTGCCGATGGAAAAACGTCTGCAGCCTGTATTCAGCCGCAGATAATAGTGCCGCATCATATTTATCAAGGATTACGAGCTAAAAAAGACTTATATTTTAATTGCTTACTTAAATCCTTATATTGATATTATGTGCTTAAGTTGTTATAATTAGTAACAAGAGCAGAGGGGGATTAAAATGAGTAATTATGCTGTAACTTTGAATTATAATTGCCATTATGGCTATGTAGAATATAACGAAGCGGATAAGACTGCCGTAGTAACCTTGCCGGAGGCTGTTGCCGAAGCCAAGGCTGCTGTCGAGAAGTATCTGGCAACTCCGTTGAGCCTGGATGTACCGCAGGGTGATACTATTCGTGATTTTGCTACGATAACGCTGGAGCCGCTTTCCAGTAAGGAGGCGTTTCAGGTAGCGCTCACCCGTCTTTGGGGTAAAACCGGCGTGCGTGTTGAATGGAGCATGCCTCCGGGAATGGCTGACGATATTGCCGCTGAGGTGTTGGCAGAAGCACATTAACTTCTGATTGTTTTAGGGCAGACTCTTGATTTAGCAGAGTCTGCCTTTTGGTTTATAAAAATTGTGTGAAGAATAGGAGAAATGCAGATGCTGGATATCAACAAATTACGCAATGCTTACAATGTTATTCACCGTATGAGCCAAAACAGACATCCTTTTGCCGAGGAGGAGCTTTCACTGGAGGTTGTACAGAGCGCGCAGGTACAGGAGGCGCTTGCCGATGCCGCAGAGGTTATTGCTGTTTACGGCAAGATTATGAATCTGGTGTCGCAGAGCACGAGCTTTAAGGTTGCACCCAAAACTCCTAAGGCAGTTAAAAGCAGCTTTGTTGTGGAGCAGGATGACCTGAGCAGGCTGCAGCCTATGACTGAAGCTACCAATATCACAAAGCTTGTAAAATATATTAATGATACCTTTGCAGATAAGGAAATGCATAATCTTACTACGGTGGAGCTTGGCAGATGGTTGGAAAATACCGGTTATCTGAAGTTGCCCGAGGATGGGCGCAATAAAATTCCGACAGAAAAGGGTTCTGCGTTGGGTATTGTTACCGAAAAGCGTGTAAGACAAGCCACCGGAGAGATTTATTATATTAACCTTTATCCGCAGGCAGCGCAGCAGTTTATTTTTGCTAATCTGCCTGCTGTGGCGGAGTTTTTGGCAAAGGAAAAAGAGGAGAAGCTTGCTGACGCATAACTTGCTGTTTCCTCATTGCCAGTATTTTGTTTTTGCGGTATAATATTTAATACAGCTTGGGTGGAAAGGCTTGAGTTCTGCCTGAGCTGTTGTTATGGTTCCGTAGCTCAGTAGGATAGAGCAACCGCCTCCTAAGGTTGCGTTACAACGGCCACCTCAAAAAAAACTAAATAAGGGATTGCAGTTCGACTTTGATCGGGCTATAATCATATATCAGACACGTCCATATAGCTCAGCTGGATAGAGCACACGCCTCCTAAGCGTGGGGTCGGAGGTTCAAATCCTCTTATGGACGCCAGTGAACAACGCCGAAAGCCTTTGTTTTCAAGGGTTTTCGGCTTTTCTTATATAAAAAGCTACGAAAAAGCTCTTTCACTGTATGAGATAAAATTCTACTCCAAAATTTGATTTTTGACAACCCCTCCAGAATCGAACGGTTGTTATAAGACAAAATCGCCAGCTAATTTTTAGCAGAAAACGGGCTGTTCTTGCTAATGAAAATGCCCTTCCTGCTAATCAGCCCCAAAATCGTGCCAAAAATCCAGCTAATCAAAAAAGGCGGATGTTTTGAATACCATGCAGTTATAGCAGATAAAATTAAATATCGTTATGTACATAGAGCGTCTATTTGCCCCGCATTGGGGATGGATAGGCGCTCTTTTTTTATGCCCAAACCCATGGGCAAATACAAGAGATTGGAGGTGTTTTATTTGAGCAAGCCTGTTTATACCGCAGACAAGCCGAGCGACTGTCATTACTGCTACTTCTGGACGAATGGCAGAAAGGGCTGCCGTCTGGGTAGAAATAATTGCTACTACTTAATCTCTTTGCCGCCGAAACCCAAGTCGGAATGTGATGGCTGTCCCTATGGGCGAGATCACCCGTGCATTGGTTGGTGTACGAAGAAGGTTATGCGTGAAGTGGGGCTTCGTTGATATGGATGTGTATGAACAGGAATACCGCTTCTACTATTTTGCCCGATGTCCTTACGAAAAGACGGATACGACTTTCCGCAGCATTCCGCTGACAACAGAAAGTTTTCCGCAGAAAGAAGGTGGTGAAGCCGTGTGAGTTTTGATTATTTTTACGGTCAGCAATCCGATCTATTCACATTCTATCGAGTTCCGAAGGTGTTGTTCACGAACGAGAGGTTCTGGAATATTTCTGCCGATGCCAAGATGCTGTATGGCATTTTGCTTGACCGCATGAGCCTGTCTGCCAAGAATGGTTGGATAGATAAAAACGGTAGAGTGTATATCATTTTTACAATCGACGAAGCGAAGATGGCTCTGAACTGTGCTGAACAAAAGGCTATCAAGCTGCTCAGTGAACTTGAGAAGAAAGCAGGATTGATTGAACGTAAGCGCCAGGGTTTGGGAAAGCCCAACCTGATCTATGTGAAGAACTTTATCTCTGCTGTGGATTCACAACTCTTGAATTGTGAAAATCACAATTCTGGAACAATGGAAATCACAACTCAAGAACTTCCGAAATCACAATGTAATAATACTGATATTAAAAATACTGAATTTAGTGATACTGATTCTATCTTTCCTTCCGGAAATGGTGGAATGATGGACGAGAATGACCGGTATCAAGAATACTTTGATTATTTCTCGGATCAGCTCAGTATGGATTTGTTGAAGAAGGATTACCCTTACGATTCCGAAATGCTGGATAACATTCTGGAGTTGATCGTTGAAACAGTTTGCACGAAGCGACCGTTGATTCGCATTGGTGCAGAGGAGCGTCCGGCAGAAATTGTCCGCAGTCGGTTTATGAAACTGAATGCCGAACACATTCGATATGTTATGGACTGCTTCAAGGAGAACACCACAAAGATTAGAAATATCCGTCAGTATATGCTGACTACGATATACAATGCGCCGACGACAATAGACACCTACTACGATGCTCTTGTTCGGCACGATATGTCACACGGATATTTGGAAGGAGGATTTAAGAAATTGAAAATGAAGCGAGAGGAAGGAGAGTGACGATAAATGTCGAAAAAAGCAACCATCATTGCGGTGGTCAATCAGAAAGGAGGCACTGGAAAGACCACCACCACCGAGAATCTGGGCGTTGGCTTGGCTCTTGAAGGAAAAAAGGTGCTTCTGGTAGACACCGATCCCCAGGCTTCCCTGACGGTCAGTTTGGGCAATCCCTGCCCGGATGATCTGTCTCCGACACTTTCCGATCTGATGGGAAAGATTATGATGGAAAACCCTATTACTCCCGATGAAGGGATTCTTCATCATCCGGAGGGCGTTGATTTGGTGCCGTCCAACATCGAACTCTCAGGTATGGAGGTAGCACTGGTCAATGCCATGAGCCGGGAAACCATTCTCCGGCAATACCTGGATACAGTCAAACAGAATTATGATTACATTCTTCTTGACTGTATGCCGTCTTTGGGTATGCTGACCGTCAATGCGTTGGCAGCTGCCGACAATGTGCTGATACCGGTTCAGGCAGCATACCTTCCTGCAAAGGGTCTGGAACAGCTGCTTGGAACCATCAACAAGGTCAAGAGGCAAATCAACCCGAAACTGAGGATTGAAGGGATTCTTCTGACGATGGTGGACAGCCGCACCAACTACTCCAAAGACATCAGCAATCTGATTCGGGAGAGCTACGGCGGAAAGCTGAAGGTTTACAAGACCGACATTCCCCGCTCTGTCCGTGCAGAGGAAATCAGCGCAGAGGGAACCAGTATCTTCAAGCATGATCCCAAAGGCAAAGTTGCCGAAGCCTATAAAATTCTGACGAAGGAGGTGTTAAACAATGCAGAAAAAAGGCGCAAACATCAGCTTGAAGGGGTACGATGATATTTTCTCCACCGATCAATCCAGAGCTGAAGCCCAGCAGGAGCGTGTGCAGGAAATTCCGCTTTCTGAGCTACACCCCTTTGAGGGACACCCCTTCCGTGTGGTTGATGATGAAGAAATGATGAAAACGGCAGAGAGCGTCCGAGATTTCGGAGTTCTCACTCCTGCGATTGTCCGTCCTGACCCCGACGGTGGTTATGAAATCGTTTCTGGTCACAGGCGGCACCGGGCATCGGAGCTTGCGGGTAAGGAAACCATGCCTGCGATTGTTCGTGACCTGGACGATGATGCAGCCATTATTTTGATGGTTGATGCGAATTTGCAGAGGGAGAGTATCCTGCCGAGTGAAAGAGCATTTGCTTATAAGATGAAGCTGGATGCGATTAAACATCAAGGTCAACGCACCGATTTAACTTCATCCCAAGTTGGGATGAAGTTGCAGGCAATGGATATAGTCGGTCAGGAGGCAGGAGAAAGCAGAAATCAGGTACACCGTTATATCCGTCTGACCGAACTGATTCCGGAACTGCTGGATATGGTAGATACGGGTCAGATCAAATTCAATCCTGCGGTGGAGCTTTCCTATCTGGCAAGTGAAGAACAGAAGGATTTTCTTTCTGCAATGGATTATGCTCAAGCAGCTCCTTCCCTTTCGCAAGCACAGCGAATTAAAAAGCTCGCACAGGAGGGCGAGTGTACGCTGGATGCGATGTGCGAGATTATGAATGAAATCAAGAAGGGAGAGCTGGACAGAGTAACCTTCAAAACGGATTCGTTGCGAAAATACTTCCCGAAGTCCTATACCAACAAGCAGATGGAGGATAAAATCATTCAGCTTTTGGAGCAATGGCAGAAAAAAAGAGAAAAATCAATGGAAAGGTAAGGTAAAAAATGTTTACACCCAAAAACATTCAGGGCGCTTTGGAAGAACTCTACGACCTTTGCGATCCTGATTATATGGTAGATATGCTCGTAAACTACAGTGAGGAGTTCGATGATATTTCTCCTGCGCTTCTGGCAAAGTCGTTTCAGAAAAATGCCGAGATGATTAGCGAGTATCGAGTATTGTCCTCTGCTGGTGAGGGTATCGACTATCAGGGAAAGGTACTTCTGAACAGCAGAGCCGTGCGGCTTCTGTCCTATGTAGAAGATATGAGCGGCGATGAAAAAGTTCGCACGATTCAGAGCAAGGAGCTGTGGTTAGCAGAAGATATGACATTCTATGTGGTGTCCTGTATGTCTACGATCACGATGGACAAGGAAGAAGCCATTTGTCTTAACGAACACCGCAGCGTGGTTACTACGGTGGAATGCGAGGACGATATTTTCTTCGACATGGGTTCCCTGATTTGCGAACTGGACGATATTTGCTTGTTCGAGCTTTTAGCCGATGTGGATGCGACTATTTATGAACTGTAACAGGTTCATGGATGGTCGCTTTTCTTATTTCCAAAGAAACGGAGGTATCGAAACTTGAAAGAATACGATGTGAAGATCACCGAAACCTTGGAGAAAACGGTTACGGTGCAAGCAGAATCTCACGATGCGGCAGAGGAACAGGTTAGAGCCGCTTATTACAATTCGGAGTACATTCTGGACTCCGAAAACTTTACCGGTGTTGCGTTCGGCACGACCGAGGAACGGGAGGTTCAGAAAGAACAGGCAGATACCATGAATGTGTTGCTGGTAAAGCCGTTCATGTATCCGCAGGCTGTGCAGATCGGCTGTGAGCTGGAGGATTTGCAGAAAGCCGTAGGTGGCGATATTGAGGCAACTTATCCGTTCAATGAGCCGGTTGCACTGGTGATGCACGACGAAGGTAAACTCGTAGGCAAAGAACTGAACCGTGCGCTGCGTGATGATGACGGCGATATTTATGACATTATCGCCGGTGATTTTCTGGTTGTGGGATTGGGCGAGGATGATTTTTGTTCTCTGTCCCCGGAACTGATGAAGCAGTTTGAGGAACACTTTCATCAGCCTGAGACTTTTGTACGCATGGGGCGCAGCATTATGGCGCTTCCCCTGCCGGATGACATGGTGAAGAAAGAAGATGCACCTGTCAAAGCTGATTCGGTTCCCCACAAAAGTAACCCTGACCGAGATGTTCTGTAAGGAGGTTCTTATGCAAAGAAATTCGACGATTGGAGAGCTGATGGAGCGAAAGCGGATTCAGGATGGTGCCAAGGAGTACCAGGGACATACCTATATGGACTTGGCACGATTTGATGACGCCACCAAGCACATGATTATTTTCGATGTGCTGACCGATGAATCGCCTGTCGGTTGGAAAGGCGAAAGAAATCGCCTGTATTTGAGCGATGTGGGTTATCAGAAGGCTCTGGATAACCAGAAAGCTGGCAATATCAAGATTATCAGCCATGCCGCAGTTGCCAAGGGCAATCTGTATTACGACCACAGAGATATGGCACGATAATCTGTTCACTCTACTGCTTGCAGGAGGTGATGAATCATGCAGGAAGAAGTTGAAAACAGAACAGTAAACCTGGCGATCAGCACAACCAAGCTGACGGGGCGCACTATCATTGCCGGTATCCGCAAGTATTTGCAGCACCGGGAAAAAGTGAAGATGAAAAAGGCACGAGACCCTGCCGTTCATGGAAAGCAATCCGTGAAACAGCTTTTGGGACAGAATCAGGGTGCTACGAATGTTGAGATCGACAAAGAGAGTATCCGTGATTTTGAAAAGCTCGCCAAGAAGTATGGCGTGGACTTTGCCGTAAGAAAAGATAAGTCCGTTGATCCTCCCCGGTTTCTTGTTTTTGTCCGTTCTAAAGATGCAGATGCTTTGGATGCAATCTGCAAGGAACATCAGGCAAGGGCATTAACCAAGAATGAAAAGCCGAGCGTTCTGGCGCAGCTGAAGAAGTTCAAGGAAATTGTCGCAGCGATTCCGAAGAAGGTTCGAGAGAAGAAACAGGAGCGTGATCTGTGATGGATAAGAGAAAAATGAAAAAGCTCCTGATTCTGAATTTACCGTATTTTCTGGTAGGGTTGTTCGCTACGAATTTAGGAGAAGCATGGAGATTGGCTGAGGGGGCAGATTCATCTGCGAAAATCCTCAGCTTTTTTCATGCCCTTCCGATAGCCCTGAACAATCCGTTTCCCAGCTTTCACCCGTTGGATTTGCTGATTGGTATTCTCTGCGGCGCAGGACTTCGGCTGGCTGTCTATCTAAAAGGCAAAAACGCAAAGAAGTACCGACACAATGTTGAGTACGGTTCTGCTCGTTGGGGAACGGCAAAAGATATTGAGCCGTTTATTGCACCAAAGTTCGAGGACAATGTGATCCTGACGAAAACGGAGCGGCTGATGATGAGCAATCGCCCGAAGAATCCTGCCAATGCCCGAAATAAGAATGTTCTGATTATCGGCGGTTCGGGTTCCGGTAAAACTCGCTTTTGGTTGAAGCCAAACCTTCTCCAGATGCACAGTTCCTATGTGGTCACTGACCCGAAAGGCAGCATCGTGATTGAGTGCGGCAACGCCCTTTTGAAGCATGGCTACACCATCAAGATTTTCAACACCATCAACTTTCAGAAGTCGATGCACTATAACCCATTTGCCTATATCCATTCAGAAAAAGACATTCTGAAACTGGTGACAACGCTGATTGCCAACACAAAGGGTGATGGAAAAGCCGGTGATGAGTTCTGGACGAGTGCGACTCGTTCGCAGACGGTAAAAAGTCTGCGCACGAGCAACGGTTTTCCGTTGTTCGGAGAACTGGTAGTTTGATAGGTGGAATGACGGGGTAACGCCCTGAAACGCCTACCCTTGATGGGCGTGCATTAGCTGTAATGGCTGGTGTACGAAGCCCCATGACAAAGGCTGAGAGTAACCGTAACCACTGCTTAAAGTGGTCGAAAGCGGTCTGGAGGCAGACTGTGTTACCTATAAGCCGAGAGTCTATAAGATACCTATGGTTAGAATGTTCGCTTTGGCGGGCGGACTGACGAACCTGCGAATGTACAGGTCTAAAAGAAGACCACGCAGAAATGTGTGGGTGCGTTAATGCGCAGTCGGTGTGGTTTAGTAGAAATTGATCCTACGAACGACCATGCTGTGTTACAGGCACAGGCAAGCCGACAGGTCTATAGCAGGAACCTACGGGTATGTATGAACAGATAGAACTATCGGAACGAGGAAAGGCAGCAGATTCCGCAAGGAATAGTCTGACGAAAAACAATAAGCAGACGAACTGCTGCTGAAAAGTAGTGGTCGAACCTATGATGTGCTTGCGTTATGTGAGCTACGGAGGAATGGCCACAAGTCGGTTGAGATAAGCAGGCATTATTCAATCCAACATAAGGATTCGAGTAAGACCAAAAGGGTCACTTTCGCAAAAAGGAGGTGATGCCTTATGCCAAAGAAAAACAAAACTCTATGTGTAGATGACTTACGTCATGCCGAGTATTACGGTATGCAGCCAGTTTTTGATGAACTCTATCATCGAAGTTTGGAGGGAGAAAATTTTACCGACCTTATGGATTTAATTCTGAGCCGGGACAACATTCTTCTGGCATATCGGAACATCAAAGCAAACGGAGGAAGCTACACAGCAGGAACAGACAACAAAAACATCAGTGACATCGGGTGTTTACCGCCCGAAACAGTTGCAGAGAAAGTGAGGTTTATTGTCACAGGAAGTCAGCACGGATACCGCCCAAAGCCGGTAAGACGCAAAGACATTCCGAAACCAAACGGAAAAACCAGACCGTTAGGTATTCCCTGTATCTGGGACAGGCTGGTACAGCAATGTATCAAACAGGTCATAGAGCCAATCTGCGAAGCGAAATTCAGCGACAACAGTTACGGCTTTCGCCCGAACCGTTCCGTGGAACACGCCGTGCAGAAAACTTACACCATGCTTCAACGCATGAACCTGCATTATGTGATTGAGTTTGATATAAAAGGATTTTTCGACAACGTAAATCACAGCAAGCTAATGCGGCAAATATGGGCAATGGGAATACACGACAAGCAGTTGATTTTTATTATCAAGCGGATTCTGAAAGCACCGATTAGAATGCCAGACGGCACTACACTCATTCCAGACAAAGGCACTCCGCAAGGCGGTATCATTTCACCGTTGCTTGCCAATATCGTGCTGAATGAACTGGACAAATGGGTTGAGAGCCAATGGCAGAACCACCCTCTTGTAAAGGAATACGGGTATGAGAGGAAAATCAGAAACTCGATTACTTTTGACCGGAGCAAGGCATTCCTCAAAATGAGGAAAACAGGGTTGAAAGAAATGTATATCGTGAGATATGCAGATGATTTCAGAATTTTCTGCCGGAATAAAGAGGACGCTTTGAGAACGAAAGAGGCTGTAACGGCATGGATAACCGAGAGGCTGAGGTTGGAGGTATCGCCAGAGAAAACAAGGATAGTCAATGTTAGAAAACGCTATTCAGAGTTTCTTGGGTTTAAGATACGAGTCAGACCGAAAAGCAGGAAGTACATCGTGCAATCTCATATCTGTGACAAAAAGTTGGAACTGGAAAGGCAAAAACTGGTGGAACAGGCGAAACGAATTGCCCGACCTTCAGAGGGAAAAAGACCTTTGGACGAAATACGGCTGTACAATTCAATGGTTCTGGGAATACAGAATTATTTTCAACTTGCCACCTGCATCAGCATTGATTGCAGGAAAATCCACAGACAGGTCATGACAGTTTTAACAAATCGGCTCAATACAGAAACCGGGTGCAGACTTGTTCGAGAGGGCGGCGCAATGACCGAGAGCGAAAAAGAACGGTTTGGAAAGTCGGCAATGATACGGTATGTATCTGGAATCGACCAACCTATCTACCCTATCGCATACATCAAGAACAAGATACCGATGGCAAAGAAAGCGGCGGTTTGCAGTTACACGGTAGAGGGACGGGCATTGATACACACGAACCTAAGTATGAACTCATCTGTTCTATCAGGTTTGAGGAATCAACCGTCTATGGGGCGAAGCACAGAACTTACTGACAGCAGGATTTCACTATTCTCGGCTCAACGTGGAAAATGTGCGCTAAGTGGGGAACTCTTTGAAAATGCGGCTGACATAGTATGCTGGCTGAAAACACCGGCAGAATTGGGCGGCAAGGAACGCTATCGAAATATGATTTTGTTCCATAATAGATTTCTTCCACTCCTGCAAGAGTGTCCTAAGAATGAGCTAAAAGAGATAGCCGACACGCTCAAGGCAACAAAGGAACTGATGTTAAAAGTGAACAGTCTGCGCCAGCAGGCTGGTTTGTCCGCAATAGAAAACTAACATTTCATTTGGTGATTGATTAAATGCTTGTGAAAACAACCGATGGAACGCCGGATGCGGTGAAAGTCGCACGTCCGGTGTGGAGTGGGGGAAAATCCGGCGATAACTTCAAAGGATTACCTATCACTATAGGCGGAAACGCTGCTCTACTGTGCCTTGATCGGATATATCCACTATGAAGCTCCGGTTGAGGAACAGAATTTCTCCACCCTGATTGAGTTCCTGAACGCAATGGAGGTGCGGGAAGATGATGAGGAGTTCCAGAACCCGGTGGATCTGATGTTTGAAGCCCTGGAAAAGAAAAAGCCGAATCACTTTGCAGTCCGTCAGTATAAAAAATACAAGCTGGCTGCCGGCAAGACCGCTAAGTCGATTTTGATTTCCTGCGGCGCTCGTCTGGCTCCTTTTGATATTCAGGAGGTCAGAGATGTGACTGCCTATGACGAGTTGCAGTTGGATACTCTCGGAGATAAGAAAACGGCGCTCTTTCTGATTATGTCAGATACGGATGCGACGTTTAATTTTTTGATCTCCATGATTTACACACAGCTGTTCAACTTGTTGTGCGAGAAAGCAGATGATGTGTACGGCGGCAGACTGCCGGTTCATGTGCGCTGCTTGATTGATGAGATGGCAAACATCGGTCAGATTCCCAATCTGGAAAAACTGGTAGCGACAATCCGAAGCCGTGAAATATCGGCTTGCCTTGTTCTCCAGGCACAATCACAGCTGAAAGCCATTTATAAAGACAATGCCGATACCATCATCGGCAACATGGATTCCCGAATTTTCCTGGGTGGTTCTGAGCCAACCACGCTCAAAGAACTGAATCAGGCATTGGGAAAAGAAACTATCGACACCTACAACACCTCCAACACCAGAGGTAACAGCCCGTCTTACGGCTTGAATTATCAGAAGTTAGGCAAAGACCTTGCGAGCGTAGATGAGCTTGCGGTTCTGGATGGCAGCAAGTGTATTTTGCAGTTGCGTGGTGTCAGACCGTTTCTTTCTGACAAGTACGATCTGACGCAGCACCCCAATTATAAGTACACATCAGACTTTGATAAGAGAAATGAGTTCAACATTGAGCAGTTTCTGAGTCGAAGGTTGAAGCTCAAGGCAGGTGATGAGTTTGTGGTAGTCGATGCGGATTAAGGAGGTTTCTGTTTGGAAAATCTGAAAACGGTATCTGCCCTGGTTAAGAACATCTTGGAACACGACCACAAGGCAAGAAATACCGACAATCATTTGTACCTGATGGTACTGGAACACTATTCCGGTCTGCGTGGCATCGACATTCATGCCATGACGGTTCCTGTGTTTTTGAAGGAACTGGATAGACGCAGCTTTCCGGGGTTTGAAACTGTCCGCAGAAGCAGACAGAAAGTGCAGGCAACCTACCCTGACCTTGCTCCCAGTGAAGCCGTAGGCAAGCGCAGAGCAAAAAATGAGGTTGTATATCGAGAATTTGCAGAAAGCGAGGTGTAAAAAAAATGACTTGGTGGATCACGGATACCTCTATTGGGCAGCGATTGAAGTTCGTTAGACGATTTCGCCGCCTTACCCAGAAAGAGCTTGGACTCCTGATGGGGTATTCCGAGAAAACAGCGGATGTCCGTATTGCTCAGTATGAGAAAAACGCTCGAACCCCTAATGCAGAAACCACAGCGAAACTCGCAGAGGTTCTGAAGGTTTCACCTGTCGTTTTTTCACCGACAATCTGTGCTTCTCGTGAAGATTTGTTGCAGTCAATGTATTGGCTGTTTCTTATGAAAGGTGGTGGTGATATATATGATTGTGAAACTGAATATGCAAGAAGCAGAATGGAACAGAAACTTGGCGTGATAACCGTCGAGGAGTTCCTTGAAAAGATTCTCGTAAACTAAGCCTTCCGTCCGGTTTTGATGCCGGTAGTACGGAGGGCTTTTTCTATTCTCAAAACAATTTCAAATTTTAGGAGGAAAATATTATGGCATTTTTCAATAGCGCAGTAACCGTTCTTCAGACTCTCGTTATCGCTCTGGGCGCAGGTCTTGGCATCTGGGGTGCAATCAATCTGCTTGAGGGCTACGGCAACGATAACCCCGGCGCAAAGTCCCAGGGCATGAAGCAGCTCATGGCTGGCGGCGGTGTTGCCCTCATCGGCACCACCCTTGTACCTCTGCTCTCCGGACTGTTCGGTTAATCACAAAACAAGGAGGTAATCGCCTTTGGACAGCATACTCCAACAGATCACAGACTGGCTGAAAGAAATGCTCGTTTCAGCTATTATGGGAAATCTGTCGGGGATGTTTGAGTCCGTCAACAACCAGGTTGGCGAGATAGCAACCTCCGTTGGCATGACCCCGGCGAATTTTTCGCCGGGTGTCTTTGCCATGGTACGAAACATCTCCGAGTCAGTGATTATCCCAATCGCAGGCTTGATTCTGACCTTCATTGCCTGTTATGAGCTAATTCAGATGATTATTGACCACAACAATCTGGCAAATTTTGAAACCTGGATCTTCTTCAAATGGGTGTTCAAGACTTTTGTTGCGGTCATGTTAATCACAAACACATTCAATATCACGATGGCTGTGTTTGATGTGACACAGCACGTTATAAACGCAAGCGCCGGTATCATATCCGGAAATACTGCCATAGATGCTTCGGCATTGGAAACAATGGAAGAAACGCTGATGGCAATGGATTTGGGTCCTTTGCTCGGCTTGTTCCTGCAATCCTTTATCGTGCAGGTCACGATGTCCGCTTTGGCAATCATCATCTTTGTGATCGTCTACGGTCGAATGATTGAAATTTATCTGATGGTCAGCCTTGCCCCGATTCCGCTTTCCACTTTTGGAAACAGAGAACAGAGCAATATCGGACAGAATTATCTGCGTTCGCTGTTTGCAATCGGATTCCAGGGATTCCTGATTATGATCTGCGTGGGCATTTATGCGGTGCTGATTCAGTCTATCGCATTCAGTGATGACATCATCGGTTCTATCTGGGGTGTTATGGGCTACACCGTCCTTTTGTGCTTCACCCTGTTTAAGACTGGTTCGCTTGCGAAGGGTGTATTCAGCGCTCACTAAGGGAAGGAGGAAATTGTTTGGCAGCGTATATTCCCGTACCTCGTGACCTGACGAGGGTAAAAACAAAAGTGTTCTTCAATCTGACGAAACGGCAGTTACTTTGCTTTGGTGCGGCGGCGCTCATCGGAGTGCCGATTTTCTTTCTGGTCAAAGCAACCGGAAATGTGAGCCTTGCAGCACT
Organism: Phascolarctobacterium succinatutens YIT 12067; assembly: GCF_000188175.1. Lineage (GTDB taxonomy): Bacteria > Bacillota > Negativicutes > Acidaminococcales > Acidaminococcaceae > Phascolarctobacterium_A > Phascolarctobacterium_A succinatutens. The sequence continues at coordinate 43,023 of NZ_GL830938.1, forward strand.
GTCCATGATGATCGTCATGTTACCGTTGTTCTTTCTGGCAATGTATGAAAAGGATAGTCAGCCGTTGGAAGTGGTTGTAGAACACTTCATTCAGACCAAATTCGTTCGTCCCAAGGTTCGCCCTTATCAGACGGACAACTATTATGACGCTTTGATGCGTCAGTACAAACTGGAAAAGGAGGTTGAACGAATTGTTTTTCAAAAAGAAGCCACAGGCAAGAAACATCAAAATGCCTGCAAATCTGAATCGGAAGCAGCAGCGAGAAATTAAAGCTGTTGTGGAACGGGCAAAGAAGGACAACGGTATTCCGCAGACTGCACAGCAGTCCATTCCCTTTCAGAGAATGTTCCCGGATGGCATCTGCCGTGTCACTGACAGTTATTACACCAAGACCATTCAGTTTCAGGACATCAACTATCAGCTGGCACAGCAGGAAGATAAGACTGCCATCTTCGATGAGTGGTGCAGTTTCCTGAATTTCTTTGACAGCTCCATTCACTTTGAGCTTTCCTTTATGAACCTGAGTACCGATGCTGAAAGCTTTGAAAAGAGTATCCGTATCCCGTTCAAGAAGGACAGCTTCAATCCCGTCCGTGCCGAGTATAGCCAGATGCTGAAAAAGCAGTTGGCGCAGGGCAACAACGGCTTGACCAAAACCAAGTACCTGACATTCGGCATTGAAGCCGAATCCATGCGGCAGGCAAAGCCGAGACTCAACCATATCGAAAACGATCTGCTCAATAACTTTCGGCGTTTGGGTGTCATTGCCACTACCATGAACGGCAAAGAGCGGCTGCATCTGATGCACTCTATGTTCCACATGGGTGATAATGATAAGTTCTTCTTCGATTGGAAGTATCTTGTGGAATCCGGGCTGTCCGTAAAGGACTTCATTGCTCCGACGGCGTTTGCCTTTAAGACCAACCGCACCTTCCAGATGGGCAGTATCTTCGGTTCGATGTCTTATCTGGCAATTACGGCATCAGACCTGTCTGATCGTATGCTGGCGGATTTTCTGGATATGGAATCCACGCAGATCGTGACCATGCACATCCAGTCGGTTGACCAGACTGCGGCGATTAAGACCATCAAGAGAATCATCACCGAGCTTGACCGTTCCAAAATCGAGGAACAGAAAAAGGCTGTGCGTTCTGGCTATGACATGGACATTATCCCATCTGACCTTGCTACCTATGGTAAAGATGCGAAGTCACTTCTGAAAGAATTGCAGAGCCAGAATGAGCGAATGTTCATGGTGACATTTCTGGTGCTGAACACCGGGCGCACCGAGCAGGAACTGGAGAACAATGTGTTCCAGGCACAGAGCATCGCCCAGAAGCATAACTGCAATCTGCGTCGTTTGGATTTTCAGCAGGAATCCGGACTGATGAGCAGCCTGCCTTTGGCACAAAACCTGATTGAGATTCGTCGTGGCCTGACTACCAGTTCCACGGCTATTTTTGTGCCTTTCACCACGCAGGAGCTGTTCCAGAATGGTGGAGAAACGCTCTATTACGGGCTGAATGCTCTGTCGAACAACCTTATCATGGTGGACAGAAAGAAGCTCAAGAACCCCAACGGACTGATTCTGGGTACTCCCGGTTCCGGTAAATCCTTTTCCGCAAAGCGTGAAATCACCAATGCGTTCCTGGTTACGGATGACGATATTATCATCTGCGACCCCGAAGCGGAATATGCGGCTCTGGTTCACAAGTTCAATGGTCAGGTGGTAAAAATCAGCTCCTCCAGTACCAACTATATCAACCCTATGGACATCAACCTGAACTACTCTGAGGATGACAACCCGGTAGCACTGAAAGCTGATTTTATCCTGTCCCTCTGTGAGTTGATTATGGGCAGTAAGGATGGCTTGCAGCCTATCGAAAAGACGGTTATCGACCGTTGTGTGCATCAGATTTACCAGAGATATTTCGACAATCCTGCCCCTGAGAATATGCCGATCCTTGAGGATTTGTATGATGCCCTTCTGAAACAGGACGAAAAGGAAGCCCACCATGTAGCGACCGCCTTGGAAATCTATGTTAAGGGTTCTCTGAAACTGTTTAACAACAGAACCAATGTGGATATTCAGAATCGTCTGGTGTGCTTCGACATTAAGGAGCTGGGCAATCAGCTGAAAAAAATCGGTATGCTGATCGTTCAGGATCAGGTCTGGGGGCGTGTAACTGCCAACCGTTCTGCCGGTAAATCGACCAGATATTATATTGACGAGTTCCATCTGCTTCTGAAGGAAGAACAGACGGCAACCTATTCCGTAGAAATCTGGAAGCGATTCCGTAAATGGGGCGGCTTGCCGACCGGTATTACTCAGAATGTCAAAGACCTGCTTCGTTCCCCGGAGATTGCCAACATCCTCGAAAACTCTGATTTCATCTATATGCTGAATCAGGCAAGCGATGACCGAAGTATTCTGGCACAGCGGTTGAACATTTCGCCGCATCAGCTGTCCTATGTAACCAACTCCGGTGAGGGCGAAGGACTTCTGTTCTATGGCAATGTGATTCTGCCGTTCATTGACCGATTCCCGACAGATCTGGAACTGTATCGCATTATGACCACGAAGTTAAACGAGGTGGCACAGGAAAAGGAGGCGTAATGTATGGCGAAAAGACCTACACGACTCCGTTTTACCGAAGATGACCTTGCAGATTCTCATGTGAAGAAAGCTGCCGACCGTGCAGATAAGGCGGTTGATAGGGCTGAAAAAGCGGCAGACAAATTGGCTTCTAAAAAGGCAAAGCCGAAGCTAAAGCTGGAAACAGATGCAGCCGGTTCCCGTAAAGCAAAGCTCCGTTTTGAAAAAGCGGAGTTTACGGAAATCGAGCGCCCATCTGTGGCAAAGCACATGGCAAGCCGTGGTGCCGCAGTCACGCTCACATCCAAAGCACATCGGGCGGTGTCAGAATATGAGGATGATAATATCGGCGTTCAGGCTGTGCAGGAAACGACCAAGGCTGTTGAATCCACTGTCTATACCGTCGATCATGCCGTTTACAGTCACAAGCTGAAAGCCTACGACAAGGCGGAAAAGCTGGTTGAGAAGTCAGATAAAGCAAATGTAAATGCCCTGTATGAGAAGTTCAAAAAGGACAACCCCGATGCCGGTTCCAATCCCTTTTCCCGTTGGCAACAGAAAAGGGCAATCAAGAAAGAATATGCTGCCGCCAAAGCCGGTAAGAATACCGCTTCGACAACGGCTTCTGCATCTAAGGGTGCAGGCAAGGCAACGGGCAAAGCAGCTCAGGGAGCCAAGAACATCACAGAAAGAGTAACGGAGTTCTGCACCACACACTCTAAAACGATTCTGTTTGTTTTGATTGCCGGACTGCTTTTTATGATACTCTCAGGGATGTTCTCGTCTTGTTCGGCTATGTTCCAAGGCGGCACACAGATCATTCTGGGAACTTCTTTTACTGCAAAAGAGGAAGATATTATTGGTGCGGACAATGATTACAAGGCTTTGGAAGCTGCGCTCCGCAATAAAATCAATAATATCGAGCGTACTCATAGCGGATATGACGAGTACCGGTATGACCTTGATGAAATCAACCACAATCCTTATGAGCTGGCGGCGTATTTGACGGTGAAGTTTGAGGATTACACCAGAGATGAGGTGCAGGCTACCCTGCAATGGCTATTTGAGCAACAATATGAGCTGACCCTGACGGAAGTAGTAGAGATTCGTACACGAACAACATCTTCTACTGATCCCGAAACGGGAGAGACAACAACAGAGGAAGAAGATTACGAATATTATATTCTGAATGTGAAGCTCAGAAATAAGGGCTTGAACAGTGTGATTTCAAATTCCGGCTTGTCGGAAGATGATATGGAGCGATATAGAATTTTGCTTCAGACAAGGGGCAACAGACCGGATATTTTCGGAAATGACATTTACGCCACCCCTGGCGGCGAGTACACCGATTATGATATTCCGGGCGAAGCGCTGACAGACACAAGATTTGCCAATATGATTCGGGAAGCTGAAAAATATCTGGGATACCCGTATGTGTGGGGCGGCAGCAGCCCGTCTACCTCCTTTGACTGCTCCGGATTTGTTTCCTATGTAATCAATCACTGCGGAAACGGTTGGAGTGTTGGTCGTTTGACCGCAAACGGTTTGATGGGCGTATGCGACATTATCCCGAAAAGCTCTGCCAAACCGGGAGATTTGATTTTCTTCCAAGGCACTTATGATACCTCCGGTGCATCACACGTTGGTATCTATGTTGGCAATGGTATGATGATCCACTGCGGAAACCCCATTTCCTACGCTTCTATCGAATCGAATTACTGGCAACAGCATTTTTACTGCTTCGGCAGAATCAGAAACTAAAGGAGGGATGGCGATTGAGTGCCAAGTTAGACAGAATAGGTGCAGACCTTGAAAAAGCCCGTAAGAAACGGGCAGAATGGGATGCTAAGGTGAAAGACCTGGAACGCAGATACCGTGAGGAGGAAAATTCCGAAATCCATGAGATGGTTCATGCTGCGAACCTGAATCCCGAACAGCTTTCCGAGCTGCTCCGTATGTTTGCTGCGGATATGGCTCCGAAGCCTGATACGATCAATACTATGAATGAGGAGGAAACGCAGAATGAGATTTAAGAAAATTGGAGCCGCATTGCTGGCGTGTGCAATGTGTTTTGGCGTGTTTTCTACAACGGCATTTGCCTATGTAGATGAAAGCGTAGCGACTGAAGAACCTGCGGTCGAAGAAAAAGTTCCCGAAACAGAGCCGGAGGAGCCGATGCTACCGCTTACTCCCGACGGCAATCTGACTTTGGTTGATGACGCTGGCTCGCCTACGAAAAGCGGAAAGCAGTTCATTACCGCTGTAACCAAAAACGGAAACTACTTCTATATCATCATTGACCGTGATGATAAGGGCGAGGAAACCGTGCATTTTCTGAATCAGGTGGATGAAGCCGACCTGCTCAAGCTGATGGACGAGGAAGAAGTTGCAGAGTTCACCAAGCCGGTTGAGGAAACAAAGCCGGAAGTAGTTGAAACAGTTCCTGAAATTACAGAACCGACACCGGAGGAAAAGCCGAAATCCACAAATATGCTCCCGGCGATTCTTACTCTGATTGTGCTTGCCTGTGGTGGTGGATTCTTCGTATTTAAGAAAGTCCAGGAAAAGAAGAAGGCACAGGAAGCGGCAAAGCCTGACCCAGATGCTGATTATGTGGACGATGACGAGGACTATGGGTACGATCCGGAGTTTGAGGACGACGATGAAGATAGCTCCGTCGATGAAGATGATAATGAACCTGTGTAAACAGGATAGGCTTGATGCCTGGGGCAGCCTTCGGGTTGCCTTTACATAGTTTCCGCTTTCAAAAAATAAAAAAATTTGCGTTTTTGAAAGTGACATCTTGCATATACTATTAGCAGACAGTATAATAAGTACAGCGAAGCGGTTTCGAGAAATGAAAAAACTTCAATTTTTGAAAGCGGGTGACTATATGAAAACAATCACGAGAGCAAAATATCTCGATAGAATCATTGAACTGAATGGTACTCCTGACATCAAGATCATCACGGGCATTCGTCGATCTGGTAAGTCCAAATTGATGCAGGCGTATATTGCGTATCTGAAAAGCAATTTTGAAAACATCAATATTATCTTCATCGACTTCATGGATTTGGCGTATGAAGAAATCAAGGAATACCATGCCTTACACGCCTATGTGGAAGAACATTATCAGGAAGGAAAAACGAACTACCTGTTTGTAGACGAGGTTCAGATGTGTCCCAAGTTTGAGTTGGCAATCAATAGCCTGTACTCTAAGGGAAAATACGACATCTATGTAACAGGCTCTAATGCTTTCCTGTTGAGTGCAGATCTGGCAACTCTGTTTACCGGACGCTATATTGAAATTCATGTGTTTCCTTTCAGCTTCCAGGAATATTGCCAGTATTATGATGATATTAGTGACAAAGATAAGCTCTTTGATGAGTACGCTATCAAGGGCGGTTTAGCAGGTTCCTATGCTTATAGAACCGAAAAAGACAGAACAAACTATATCAAAGAGGTCTACGAAACGATTGTTACAAGGGATTTGGTACAGAAATATACTCTCCCGGACACTTTGGTTTTACAACGTCTGAGCGAGTTCCTTATGGATAATATCAGCAACCTGACTTCTCCGAATAAGGTCAGTCAGCTACTGACAGCAAATGAGACTCCAACCAATCATGTAACCGTCGGCAAGTACATTAAGTATTTGTGCAATGCTTTTGTATTTTATGATATTAAGAGATATGACATCCGAGGTAAGAAATACCTTGAAAGCTCTGAAAAGTTCTATTTGTGTGACAGCGGTATTCGATATGCAATACTGGGAAGCAGAAATATAGACTATGGCAGAGTATATGAAAACGTTGTTTGTATCGAGCTTCTTCGCCGTGGATATGATGTCTATGTCGGCAAGCTCTATCAAAAGGAAATCGACTTTGTTGCTCAGAGAGGTAGCGAAAAGATTTATATTCAGGTCAGCGACAACATTTCCGGGCAGGAAACATTTGAGAGAGAATGCTCTCCTCTGCTTCAGATTCGAGACGCTTATCCGAAAATGATTATTGCCAGAACCAAACATCCCCAATATAGCTATGAAGGAATCGAAATTCACGATATAGCCGATTGGTTGCTACAAGAATAAGCAAGGTGAAATATCTCCGTCATTCTCTTTTGAAATGATGGAGATATTTTTATTATGACGGAGATTGTAGAACAGAAAATTGTATCAGGTTGCAAAAATCCTTTCCGAACTTTTTACATAGCAGTCATGCACTACGGTGTGTGGCTGCTTATTTTTTTGTGAAAGGAGCAGATGCAAATGAAATTAGTTTTGGCTGAAAAGCCTTCGGTTGCACAGAGTATTGCCAAAGTGTTAGGTGCTGCCAAGCGTGAGGATGGCTACTTAGAGGGAAACGGATATGTGGTCAGCTGGTGTGTAGGGCATTTGGTGGAGCTGGCACAGCCGGAAGTCTATGATGCGAAGTACAGCAAATGGGCTTATGCAGACCTTCCTATCTTCCCGATGGACTGGCAGTATGAGGTTTCTGCCGGTACGAAAAAACAGTTTGGGATTCTGAAAAAGCTCATGGCCAGAGAAGATGTTGCGAGTCTTGTGTGTGCAACAGATGCCGGTCGTGAGGGCGAGCTGATCTTTCGGTTGGTGTACCACAAAGCCGGGTGCAGAAAGCCGTTTGAGCGGCTTTGGATTTCCTCGATGGAAGATGTAGCAATCAAGGAGGGCTTTGAAAATCTCAGGTCTGGAACGGAATATGATGCTTTGTATGAAGCAGCACTGTGTCGAGAACGAGCCGACTGGATTGTTGGTATTAACGCTACTCGACTTTTTTCGACCCTTTACGGGCAGACCCTGAATGTTGGTCGTGTTATGACCCCTACCCTTGCTATGGCTGTTATGCGAGAAGCTGCCATTTCCGCATTCAAGCCTGAACTGTTCTACACAGTTCAGATTGGATTGGATGGTTTTACGGCTGCAAGCGAACGCTTCAAAACCAAGGCAGCAGCCGAAGCTGTCAAACAAAGCTGTTCGGTGGCAATCGTTCAGAAAGCTGAATGTAAGGAGAAAACAGAAAAGCCGCCTGCGCTCTATGACCTGACCAGTTTACAGAGAGAAGCCAACCGTGTGCTTGGCTACACGGCACAGCAGACCTTGGACTACACGCAGAACCTCTATGAAAAGAAACTGGTCACTTATCCCCGTACCGACAGCAGGTTTCTGACGGAAGATATGGCACATAGCCTGACCGACCTCGTAAAGCTGGCTTTCCACACATTCCCCGTGGAGGATGTGGATAACATACCAGTTCATGCAGAGCAGGTTGTGAATAACAAAAAGGTCACAGATCACCATGCCATCATTCCGACCAGAGAATTGCAGAAATGCAATCTGAGCGAACTTCCCAAGGGTGAACTTGCAATTTTGCAACTGATCTCGAATCGGTTGTGCGTAGCTGTTGGCGATCCGCACCGATACGCAGAGACAGTTATTGAGCTGGACTGTGGCGGTACCGTGTTTTCCACCAAAGGCAAAACTGTTGTGCAGGATGGATGGAAAGCTCTGGTTCAGAAAAATGATTCGACAAAATCCGACGAAAACGTGCAGACACTCCCTTCTGTTTCCGTTGGTGACGAAATGACCGTCAGCGGCACGGAAATCAAGGAAGGGAAAACATCTCCCCCTAAACACTTTACCGAGGATACTCTGCTTTCTGCTATGGAAACTGCCGGTGCGGACGAAATGCCTGATGAGGTGGAGCGCAAAGGTTTGGGAACGCCTGCGACCCGTGCCGGTATCATTGAGAAGCTGGTTCGCATCGGTTTTCTGGAGCGTAAGGGTGATAAGAAAACCAAACACCTGATTCCGACCCACAAGGGTACGGCTCTGGTAACAGTCATGCCGGAACAGATTCAGTCCCCATCCATGACGGCGGATTGGGAAGAAAAATTGTTGCTCATTGAGAAAGGCGAATATGCCAGCGAGGACTTTATGGACGAGATCAAAGATGTGATTGCCGGTCTGATTCAGAACTATGAAGTAATCCGTGATTCCGAGGTTATGATGTCGAAAGAAGCCAATTCTATCGGCAAATGCCCGCTCTGCGGCAGTGCTGTAGAGGACAAAGCCAAGGCATTTTTCTGTTCCAACAGAGCTTGCAAATTTGCCCTCTGGAAAAACAATCGCTACTTTGCGAGCATCGGCAAGAGCATGACTTCTGCCACGGCGCAGAAATTGCTTGGTTCCGGCAAGGTAAAGCTCAAGAATTGCAAGTCCGAAAGAACGGGCAACACCTTTGATGCCACCGTCTTTATGGAGGTATCAGATGATGGCAAAACGAAGTTCAGTATGGAATTTGAAAATGGAGGAAAGCGCAAATGACAAATGAGTACAACCCGGATGGTAAGGAAATCCGATTTATCGACAGCCATTATAAGGATTTGTTTCATATCCCCGATGGCAGCTGTGTGCAGATTCACTACCCGGATGAAATGGTTGTGAAGCCCTGCACCTTCATTGACGAGTATCATACGCAGATCGGATACAATGTGTTTCATATCTGCCAGTTTGCAGAAATTATGGAGCGCAACGGCGCAAGCTATATGCCGGAGCCTGAGATTATGGGCGATGAAGCCGCATGGAAGGTCGGAAAGGATAGAATCCTTGCGGTGCAGACCTGCGAAGATGGTTACGACTACACCCTGTTGGATGAAAACTACAACGAGATTGATGGCGGTCAGGTTGATAACCCTGAACTGTCCATGCTCGAAGTCCGCCGGGATATTCTGGAATCCTTCGGGCTGGAGCGCCGGGAACTGCGGGCAATGTTCTATGAGGATGTCATGGAGCAGGCTTTTGAAGTCGGCAGACAGGCGGTGGTGGTCAATGACCCTATCGCTGAGCTTGCTTTTAAGCTCGACCGTTTTGCAGAGAACTTCGACCCCTATGAATATATGGATCAGGTCGATGATGTGCAGGCGCATATCCAAGAAATCAAGGCAGATCTTGCCGCTGGTAATACGGCTCCGTATCGTGAGTTCCTGAATACAGCCATTGAAGAAGCCCGTGAGGAAACTGCGGTTGAGGTTGCCAAAGTGCTGAAAAGTCAGCTGGATAAGCTCGACTCTCCGAAGCGTGAGTCGGTCATGGAAAAACTGGCACAGGCCGCAGAAAAAGCTGCGCCTGCCAGTCCCTCTCCCAAACGCAAAGAGCCTGAACGATAAGGAGGACACGGATATGAAAAACGAAAAATGGGATGATGTTCACGGAAATACCACCCCGGATGACAGAATGGTTGCTTTTCTGGAAAGCCCCACGGATTCCTATGCGATTCTTCAGCTGCGGGAAGATGTAGACGATAATATCCCGCTCATGTTTGCAAATTACAGCTACCTTCAGAAGAAAGAAATGGAGCCTGAGATTGACCGTTACGAGGTGGTCTATCATGGCTCCATTTCTATGTCCGAGGATGTGAATCGGCAGCTGGAAGATTTGTATGTAAAGTTCAATATTGACCACCCGGATGATTTCCGTGGTCACAGTATGTCGGTCAGCGACATCGTAGCCTTAAAGGTAGTCGGTGAGGTATCCTTTCACTATGTAGATTCTGTTGGGTTTCAGAAGCTGGAAAACTTTATGAAGTCCGAAAACTACCTGAAAAACGCAGAGATGGCAATGGAAGATGATTATGGGATGATTGACGGTATCATCAATAACGGAAAAGCGTCCGGATTAGAGGAACGTCCTTCGGTGTTGGAGCAGTTAAAGGAAAAGCCCGTGCCGGATGTTTCCCATAAGCCGCCCAAGAGCCACCCGGAAAGGGAGATTGAATGATGGATTTCACACAGGATGAGCGGAACATGATGATGCTTTACAGCCCTGGCACAAGGTCAGGGCTGTGTGAAGCACTGACACTGATGAAGGAACAGCTTTCGGAGGACGAGTCAGAGCTTTTTGCTTTGGCAGACTCGGTTCTCCGTAAAGTTTCAGCCATGGACGATGCCGCCTTTGAGAAGCTGAACCTTTATCCGGATTGATAGGATTGGAGGGATACAATGAACGCAAAAGAGCGATTTTATTCCGGATTAGCAAAAGAAACGATTGGGAAAATCACCTCGAACACAGATAACTGGACTTCGTTTTTGAGAACGATGTCCCGCAACTATGAGTTCACCTATCCGGAACAGGTGATGATTTATGCTCAGCGCCCCAATGCGACCTTTTGCAAGCCCTATGAGGACTGGAACGCTGAAAATTACCGCAGATATGTAAAGCGTGGCTCTACCGGCATTGCTCTGTTTGTGATGAACAGGGATAAACCGTATCTGCGCTATGTGTTTGATGTGGCGGATACCGGCGTTCGCCGTTCTTCCCCGGAACTGAAACCGTGGGAGGTGACGCCTGAAAACCGCTCCTATGTCATGGAAGCGATGGAGCGTACCTTCGGTGTTGCCGCTGACGGGGTACTGGAAGCACAGCTTGAAGATATTGCATCCGCACTGGCGGCTGAGTATTGGGACGATTACAAAAAGCAGTTCCTCGACATCGTTGCCAACAGCTTCCTTGAGGAGTATGATGAACTCAACATCGAAGTAGCTTTCAAAAATGCGGTGGCAAACAGCGTATCCTATACGATGTATTGCCGGTTCGTGGAAAGTCCCGACAACTACTTCGAGCATGAGGATTTCCAGAAGGTGTTTGATTTTAACACCAGACAGACGGTAAATGCCCTTGGTACTGCGGTGAATGCCATCAGCACAAGGATGTTTCAGGAAATCGAAAAAGCGATTGGAGAACATGAGCAGATTAAAGCTACCGAAAGGAGTACAGATTATGAGCGAGATGACTTACAGACAGGCCGGAGATTATCAGATTCCGAACCTTCAGTTGGAGAACGAGGGAGAGAAACCTCTGGGCAAGTACGGCAGGATGCGTCGAGCATTTTTGGAACAGAACAATCCGATGCTCCTGAACGACATGATTCTGACGGAGAGCCTGTTCCCGCACCTGTGGGAGATCGAGGAAACAGCGAAAGCCAGAGTGGAGTTTCTGATGGAGCAGTACCTGAAGGACAGCCCCGCACCGGACAAGGAAACGCAGCAGATGGCGTGGGTGCAGCACATGAACAGCCTGAAAGCACAGGCGGAGGAAGTCGTGATGACGGAGCTTATCAACAGCTGAGTCTGAACCTTTTCCTCTCCGAAAATGAACAAATCAGTTTTATCGACCGAGCAGAGAGCTTTACGCCCTCTGCTTTTTCTTTTGCCCAGGAAGAAATCGACCACTTCCTTCTGCTTGGTAGCAATACCGATGAAGCCCGAAAAGTCGTAGCGCTGGAATATATGAAGCAGAAGCCGTTGGAAGAAATCGTTCAGACCTTAAAGCAGGTCTATCACGGCGGCTATGGTCTGAAAGAAGATAGCGGGAATATCTGTGCGTGGTATGCCGAGGACGGTATCCACCTTGCCAAAGGTTCCTCTGCCATTGACAGCCCCAGAGCGCAGATCGTTTCTTGGGAAACGGTTGCCGAGCGCATTGGAGAACTGCTTGAAAATGGTCGGTTCGCAACTAATGTGGAACTGGTAGAAGCATCCGGATATGAGCGTCAGAAGTTGGCAGAATCCCTGTGGCATCTTTATCACGATTTGAGTGAAGAAGCCCGTTCCAGCAACTATCTGGCAATTCTTCATCAGGAACCGTTTCGTGGTTTCCCTGACGAAACCGCAGACTTGGCTGAAAAGTTGGATGACCCTCGTTTCCACGCAACCTTGGTACAGCAGTATTCGGAATTTAGAAAAACCCTTGCGGAAAATCCCGATCTGCTTCGTTTTCACTATCACAAGCTGAATCTCATTCAGAAACAGCTGTATGAGTTGAATATGCCTTTGCGTGAGTATCAGACCGATATGATGCAGATGCCCCTTGTCCGCCAGTTCATTACGGATGATGAAGTCAATGCAGACTTGACCCGTGGAAGCGGCTTTTCCGGTGGTAAAGCCCGTATTTATAACTACTGGCAGGAGAATCATTCTGCCAAGGAAAAGATGGACTTCCTGAAGCATGAATACGGAACCGGTGGTCATTCCCATGCCTGCTCTGGTGCAACGCACAGCGGTCAGGATCACGATGCCAAGGGTGTTGCTTACACCAAGAGCGGTTGCGATAAATTGCAGATGTCCTGGGCGCAGGTGGTGCAGAGAATCGACGGTCTGATACGAAAGGGACGCTACCTCAGCCCGGAGGAAGAAGCGGAACGACAGGCTATCGAAGAAGCTAAAACTGATCCGTTGGAAGATGTTTATGACCGTTTCGCAGTGATTGATACCGAGGATGGCGAGTATGCGATCTGGGATAATCAGACCGATGACTACTATGTAGACCCGGAAGGCGTTACGGAATACTTCACGGACGAATGGCTTGCCAATGACTATTTGGAGGAAGTTCGTCAGTCCGTAGCTGCGATGGAGTCGGTTCAGCCAGAAGCGCCTGTGGCAGAGCCTGCCGAAGTTGTGGAAGCATCTGCTTCCGAGGAACCGAAATGGAATTATCAGGTCGGTGACACGGTATATCTGGACGATACAGCTTTCCGTGTGGAGCAGATCACGGACAGAGAAGTTCAGCTGCGTGACCCTACGCTTGCTTATCCCATCTTCCGTGCCGAGAATCGTGAGAATTTCGAGCGTATGCTCTCTCAGGACGAAAGAAACCATGCGGTAAGGGTTGATGCCCAAACCGAAGAAAAGCCCGTTACAGAGGATTTTCTGGGCAAAACCGAACCGAGGGACTACACCCCTGAGTATCAGCTGTTAGACCGTCTGCGTATGGACTGCGAATACTTCCTTGGTGCAGGACAGCACAGCGAAAAGCATCTGTGGGCAGGCAACCGCCATGCACAGATTGCCAAGATGCGTGAGCTGTATGAAATGATTCCCGACAAACCAGAATGGCTGACACCTGAGATGATTAACAGCTACGAGGAGCGCATGGCTCCCCGCTATCTGGTTGCCGCCTACCATCACTTTGAAAACGGCTTCGATGATAAACTGGACTACTACACTCTGGAAGAAGCGGAAAAAGCTGCCCAGGGCTATGTGGACGGAACCATGGAGGATGACGGATTCAAGTACGATGGTGCTGCCGTTTACGATCAGCAGGAGCATAAGTGCATCCGTATCTATGGGGACTACCCTGACGAAAAGGCACACGCACAGGTCAGAGCCAGTGCGGAACCCGAACAGCAGGAACCGGAACACTTCATCGATCATTTTTATGTTGCCGAGGACATTCAGAAGCGGGGTGCGCTGGACATCAAGGAATACAGTTCCTTTGATGATGCCCTGCGAGCCTACTATGCACTTCCTGACACGCAGAGAAAAGCCCTGGGTGCAATGAATACCAGAGATCTGCCGGGTAGTCTGGACTTCGTACAGTGCGTAGATGGAAAGGACACCATCATTCAGGATTATGCCCAGGTGGACGGATGGCAGAATGCCGAAGTCATGGACATTATCGCTCAGCTTGAGCAGTCCATCACCACCAGAGAAATCCCACCTGTTCCTGCGGTGAACTTCCACATCACGGATGACAACATCGGTGAAGGTGGACCGAAGCAGAAATTCGCAAGAAACATCGCAGCCATTGAAACTCTGTTCAAACTGGAAAGCGAGAACAGGAACGCCACTACCGAAGAACAGGAGATTTTGTCGAATTATGTCGGTTGGGGCGGTCTGGCAGATGCCTTTGACCCGGACAAGGGAAATTGGGCGAAGGAGTATCAGACACTGAAAAACCTGCTTTCCGAAGATGAATATGCTGCGGCAAGAGCTTCCACCCTGAACGCACATTACACCAGCCCTACGGTCATTCGCTCCATCTACGATGCGGTCGGACAGATGGGCTTTGAAACAGGAAATATTCTGGAGCCTGCTATGGGTATCGGCAACTTCTTTGGTATGCTCCCTCCTGAAATGCAGAGCAGCCGTTTGTATGGTGTGGAACTGGATTCCATCACCGGCAGAATTGCTCAGAAGCTCTATCCCAACGCAGAAATCAAAGTAGCCGGTTTTGAAACGACAGACCGCCGAGACTTTTACGATCTGGCTGTGGGTAATGTCCCTTTCGGCAACTACAAAGTGTCCGACAAGCCGTATGACAAGCTGGGATTCTCCATTCACAACTATTTCTTTGCCAAGGCTTTGGATCAGGTTCGTCCCGGTGGTGTGGTCGCTTTTGTGACAAGCCGTTACACCATGGATTCCAAGAACTCTGACGCAAGGCGATATATGGCGCAGAGGGCGGAACTGCTTGGTGCAATCCGTCTGCCAAACGATGCCTTTAAGAAAAACGCAGGCACGGAAGTCGTGTCCGACATCCTGTTCCTGCAAAAGCGTGACCATCCGATTGACATTGTACCGGAATGGGTAAACCTTGACCGCACCGAAGAAGGACACACCATGAACAGCTACTTTGTCGCTCATCCTGAAATGGTTCTGGGCGATACGGTGGAAGAAAGTACCGCCTACGGCATGGACATTACAGTGCGTCCCATTGAGGGCATGGAACTGTCCGAACTTCTGAAAGAAGCAGTTTCCCACATCCAAGGAACCTATCAGGCTGTGGAGCTTCCCGAAGCTGACAAGGGTAAGGAAATCGAAACCATTCCTGCAACCCCGGATGTAAAGAATTTCTCTTATACCGTGGTGGATGGCAATGTGTACTTCCGTGAAAACTCCCTGATGCGCCGTGTAGACCTGAATGAGAAAGCAAAAGACCGTGTGATGGGCATGGTGGAACTTCGTGGTATCGTCAACGAGCTGATCGAATATCAGCTTGAGGATTACCCGGATGAAATGATTACTCAGAAACAGGCAGAACTGAATGATGCCTACGATGCGTTTGCCGCAAAGAACGGGCTTATCAATAATCGAGCCAATGGTCAGGCATTTGCTGACGATTCCTCCTACTATCTCCTGTGTTCTCTGGAAAATGTGGATGAGGACGGCAATCTGAAAAGCAAGGCGGATATGTTCACCAAGCGAACCATCAAGCCGGAACGCAGAGTGACGAGCGTGGATACGCCGTCCGAAGCTCTGGCAATCTCTATCGGTGAGCGTGGCAAGGTGGATTTGCCGTTTATGGCACAGCTGCTTGGAACACCTGGAGAATACGATGCGATTCAGGCAGAGCTTCGAGGGGTGATCTTCAAAGACCCGATGGCTCCCGATGCTGTGGAAGTTGGATGGCAGACTGCCGATGATTACCTTTCCGGTGATGTAAGAAGCAAGCTGCGTGTCGCACAGATGGCGGCAGACAGGGATTCTTCCTTCCACATCAATGTGGAAGCCTTGCAGAAAGCACAGCCGAAGGACTTGGATGCGTCCGAGATTGATGTGCGTTTGGGTGCAACATGGATTGATGCCGATTATATTCAGCAGTTCATGGAGGAAACCTTTGAAACGCCGTATTACTTGCGCCGTTCCATTGAGGTCAAGTTCTCCGAGCTGACCGCAGAGTGGCGCATCAACGGTAAGAGTTCTCCCAACTACAACGATGTGGCGGCGTATGTCACCTACGGTACAGAGCGAGCCAACGCATATCGGATTCTGGAGGAAACGCTGAATCTGAAGGATATTCGTATCTATGATACGATTGAAGATGCAGATGGTAAGCAGAAGCGTGTCCTCAATAAAAAAGAAACTACCCTGGCACAGCAGAAACAGCAGGCAATCAAGGATGCGTTCCGAGATTGGATTTGGAGAGATCCGCACAGACGAGAAACCCTTTCCACCAAGTACAACGAACTTTTTAACTCCACCAGACCTCGTGAGTATGATGGCTCTCATATCCGTTTCGGCGGCATGAACCCGGATATTACCCTCCGTGAACACCAGAGAAATGCTATCGCTCATGTGCTATATGGTGGAAATACGCTGCTTGCACACGAAGTTGGTGCGGGCAAGACCTTCGAGATGGCTGCATCGGCTATGGAGAGTAAACGGCTTGGATTGAGCCAGAAATCCCTGTTCGTTGTGCCGAATCACTTGACCTTACAGTGGGCAAACGAGTTCCTGCACCTCTATCCGAGTGCCAAGCTCCTTGTTGCCACCAAGAAGGATTTTGAAACAGCAAACCGTAAGAAGTTCTGCGCTCGTATCGCAACGGGTGACTATGATGCAGTCATCATCGGTCACAGCCAGTTTGAAAAAATCCCGCTTTCTGCCGAACGACAGGAACGGCAGCTGCGGGAGCAGATTGATGAGATCGAGGGTGCGATTGCGGAGCTGAAATGGCAGCGTGGCGAAAACTTCACGATCAAGCAGATGGAGAAAACACGAAAATCATTGGAAGCCAGACTGGACAAGCTCCTTGCCGCTGACAAGAAAGATGATGTCATTACCTTTGAGCAGTTGGGTGTAGACCGGCTGTTTGTGGACGAAAGCCATGCGTTCAAGAATTTGTTCCTCTACACAAAAATGCGAAATGTGGCAGGTCTGTCCACCTCCGAAGCCCAGAAATCTTCGGATATGTTTATGAAGTGCCGCTATATGGATGAGCTGACCGGCGGGCGTGGTGTGATCTTTGCAACCGGTACTCCAGTAAGTAACTCGATGACCGAGCTTTATACGGTCATGCGCTATCTCCAGTACAGTACGCTCCAGCAAAAGAACCTGACCCATTTTGATTCCTGGGCATCGACCTTCGGAGAAACAACAACTGCGATTGAGCTTGCACCGGAGGGAACCGGCTATCGTGCCAGAACCCGATTTGCGAAGTTCTTCAACCTGCCTGAACTGATGAATATGTTCAAGGAGGTTGCCGACATCAAGACCTCTGACCAGTTGCATCTCCCTGTTCCCGAAGCAAAGTTTGAAACGGTTGTGGTTCAGCCCTCTGAGTACCAGAAGGATATGGTGGCTTCCCTTTCAGAGAGAGCAGCAGATGTTCATGCCGGTATTGTAGACCCGTCCGTCGATAATATGCTCAAGATTACCAGCGACGGACGAAAATTGGGACTGGATCAGCGGCTAATGAACACCCTGTTACCCGATGACCCTGACAGCAAGCTCAATGCCTGCGTGGGAAATATCCTGCGTATCTGGCAGGACGGTCAGGCTGACAAATTGACCCAGTTGGTGTTCTGCGACCTTAGCACACCGAAAAATGATGGAACCTTCAATGTCTATGATGATGTCAAAACCAAGCTGATTGCAAACGGTGTGCCTGCGGAAGAAGTTGCCTTTATCCATGATGCAGATACCGAGGCAAAGAAAAAAGACCTCTTTGCCAAGGTTCGTACCGGGCAGGTGCGAGTGCTTCTTGGCAGTACGCAAAAGATGGGTGCAGGAACCAACGTCCAGGACAAATTGGTGGCAGTTCACCACTTGGATGTGGGTTGGCGTCCGTCTGATATGACCCAGAGAAACGGTCGTATCATCCGTCAGGGCAACCGGAACAAAGAGGTTCAGGTGTATCAGTATGTGACCGAGGGAACCTTCGATGCCTACCTGTATCAGACCTTGGAAAACAAGCAGAAGTTTATTTCTCAGATTATGACCTCCAAATCACCGGTTCGCTCCTGTGACGATGTGGATGAGCAGGCGCTGTCCTATGCGGAGATCAAGGCGCTGTGTGCCGGCAATCCGCTTATCAAGGAAAAGATGGACTTGGACATTGATGTGGCAAGGCTGAAGGTGCTGAAAGCTGACCACCAGAGCCAGCAGTACCGTATGGAAGATAAGCTTCTGAAATACTTCCCGGCTGAGATTGAAAAGCAGACAGGCTATATTCATGGCTTTGAAGCTGATATTAAAACCGTGGAAGCACACCCGCAGATTGCCGATGGCTTTTGCGGCATGGAAATCATGGGCAAAGCCTACACCGAAAAGGCAGATGCCGGTGAAATCCTCCTTGCGGCTTGTAAGGACACGAAAAGTGCCGATCCGGTTCCTCTTGGCAGTTACCGTGGCTTTCAGATGGAGCTTTCGTTTGACAGTTTCCGGAACGAGTTCGATGTGACCCTGAAGGGCGCTGTGAGCCACAGAGTAGCCCTTGGAACGGACGCACGAGGAAATATCACCCGACTGGACAATGCCCTTGCAGGCATCCTTGAGCGCTTAGAACGAGCCAATGAGCAGTTGAATAATCTCTACAATCAGCAGGAAGCAGCCAAGGCGGAGGTTGGAAAACCGTTCCCGCAGGAAGCAGAGCTGACAGCCAAAAGTCAGCGACTGGCAGAACTGGATGCAGCCCTGAATATGGAGGACTCTGTGGAAAATCGTGACGAAAGAAGCGAGTCAGAGCGTCCTTCTGTGTTGGCTGATCTGAAATCCAAAGCGGAGCATATCCCGCCTGCAAAATACTCTGAAACCCGTGAGGAGGTGTTGTAATGGCAAAGCGAGATCAGGATGTTCATTTCCTTGCATCCAAGGAGGAGGTCGAGCGAATCCATGAGAAGATGGACGAGCTTGGCATCCGCAGCATGGGAGCCTATCTGCGGAAAATGGCTCTGGATGGTTACTGTATCAGACTGGATTTGCAGGATGTGAAAGCCCTGGTTTCGCTCCTGCGAATCTGCTCCAACAACCTGAACCAGTACGCAAAGCGAGCGAACGAAACAGGCAGCATCTATCGTGCTGACATTGAGGATTTGCAAAAACGGCTGGAGGAGATCTGGACGGACATGAGAGAAGTTCTTGTTCGCCTGTCCTCAATCCAGTAATCCGACAACTTGTTGGGAAGTCGCAGTTTCGGCTGCGGCTTTTACATAAGGGTTGACATCATTGCGTTATGGCAGATACCCTTGTACAATATAATTAAAAGAAAGGGGTTGAGCCTATGAAGCTGGTATTGAAGATATTGGCACTGCCGGTGCTGTTCGTTGTAAAAGTGATTTGCATTCTTGGAAATCTGCTTACAAATGTTGTGTCCTATGTAATTGGTTTATTGCTCTTGGTCATTGGCGGATCTGCGATTTACTGCATTGTAAAGGCTTTGTGGCAGTCCCTGCTTATTCTTGTGGTTCTTGGAATTGCGACAATAGCAGCGGTGTTCTTGCTCGTCTGGGCTGTTATGAAAGTCGAGAATATTGGAGAAAGTCTGGGAGCATTTATCAGGTCATAAGATAATATCAGAGAAAAGTCACCGACCGGTGGCTTTTTCTTTTTGGGAAGGAAGTGATGGGAATGGCAGCGACAAGATTGATTGCACTCCATGTGAATAAGGGAAAGACGGTCGCTCAATGTTTGGCAGACAGAACCGACTACTCACAAAATGCCGCAAAAACCAATGATGGCGAATTTATCAGTTCCTATGAGTGTGATCCAAAGACAGCAGATGAGGAATTTCTGCTTTCCAAACGGCAGTATCAGCATATTACCGGCAGACAGCAGAAGAACAATATCATCGCATACCAGATACGCCAGTCCTTTAAGCCGGGAGAAATCACCCCGGAAGAAGCGAACCAAGTCGGCTATGAAACAGCGATGCGATGGACAAAGGGAAAACACGCTTTCATCGTTGCGACCCACATCGACAAATCCCACATTCACAATCATATCATTTATAATTCGACCTCGCTGGATGCCACACGGAAATTCAAAAACTTCTTTCTTTCCGGTCTGGCGGTGCAAAGACTCAGTGATATGGTTTGCCTGGAACACGGGCTGTCCATTATTACACCGAAGCCGTATCGGGAGCGCCAGAAAAGAACTGTTTATCCCAAGAAGCGTACCCAGCGTGACGAATTATGTGATGCGATTGATGCGGTGCTGAAGCAGAAACCAAAGAGCTTTGATGGCTTTGTTCAGGCTCTGGCTGACATGGGATTTGAGTTCAAGGATGGAAAGCAGCCTGCGTTCAAGGGCGAGAATCAGAAGCGTTTCATTCGGCTGCGTTCCCTGGGCGAAGGATATAGCAAAGAGGAAATTCAAGCGGTTATCTCCGGCAAGAACCTGCACAAATCAAAAGGCGGCTCTGCCAAGGCTCCTGCCCCGAAGCAGTTCCAGATGCTGATTGATATTCAGGCAAAGATGGCCGAGGGCAAGACGGTCGGTTATGAAAAGTGGGCGAAGAAGTTCAACCGAAAAGAAGCTGCCCGAACGGTAATCCTACTGAAAGAAAAAGGCTTGGGCAACTACGACGATCTGACTGCTCATATTGAAAATCTGTCTGCCCGGTTCGATGCGCTTTCTGATTCTATCAAGGTCGCAGAGAAACGTATGGTTGAGGTTCAGGCGTTGCAGCAGCACATCAAAAATTATCGCAACACAAGGCAAATTTATATCGAGTACCGCAAGTCTGGATATAGCAAAAAATTCTTTGAAGAACACCGTCAGGAAATCACAATTCATAAAGCGGCGAAGCAAGCCTTTGATGAATTGCAGATTACAAAGCTCCCGTCCATGCAATCATTGTATGAGGAGTTTCATCAGCTGGCAGTCCAGAAAAAGCAGGACTACGCTGAGTACCGTCAGATCAGAAAAGAGAAAGAAGAACTGCTGATTGCCAAACGGACGGTTGAAACGATTTTGAATATCGACAGGCAGAAAGAGCAGGAAAAAGAGAAAGAGAAAGAGGAAAAGAAGAACTTCCGTTAAAGCAAAAAGCCACGGTCTGCACTCCCCAAAGGGTGCGGATCGTGGCTGCTTTTTTGCTTTTCGATTTCGGTGCTTTCAACCATGGGCAAATTTTTATTCTACTGTTCTTTGAGAAACGATTGAAAATCGTGTAGCCATCATCGGCAGATGATGTTCAAAGGGGATTGGGGATGCTTCCCCAACAAGCAAATTTGCGAAGATTGCACCGAAGGGAAAATCGAGAAAATGAGTGAACCTGTACAGGTTTACACTGCTTGCCAATTTGTGAGATTATGAATTTAGTATCGAGAATAGGGTACACCTAAATTTTGCAATGCTGCAACCCTATCATCGTTGCATGGATGAGTTGAGTATATTGCACTGAGAAAACCATCATGCGGAACATCTGAGATATGTTGGTCTAATACCGTCGCTAATTCAAGACCAAAACCAATTTTATAAGCAAATTCATCAGCCAGATACTCATTTTGTCTCATAGACCACATCAGAAAAAGCATACAGAACTTTACCCATAACCAAGAAAGTGCTGTTGATATTCCTGCGAAAACTGCGGTAATTATACCCATTACACCACTACGAGAGCATATTGCGAACAGCCCCATGATTGCAGAAAAAATCCAGTAGGATATTTTGATTAACAGGAGGCACCCGGATATAAATATATTGCCCCCGCCAATCAATAATTGGATAACAGTATGTCCGTATGAGAGATGTCCGATCTCATGGGCGAGAATTCCAAGTATCATATCATCGGAGAGTAAAAGCAATCCGTCAGTTATGCATAGTGTTTGCCTACCTAGAGCAAATGCATTTGGAGCAGGATCATGGATAATCTTCACTTTCACTTTTTTAGGACAGTATGATGTGTTCTCTTTTGCTTTATCTAAAACATATTGAACCAGCGGGACAACTCGAAGTTTTATATCAAAAAGATTTACACGTTTTGCAAGCTTTAATTGGTTTAATAAATTGACTTCCAATAATTGAGAGTCATTTTTATTTAATTCATGGTTCAAAACATAGTTTAATTATTTCCTCCCGTTAAATAATAGATAACTATTAAAAATAGACAATACTTGCTCATAAGTAACGGTACTTAAATTGTTTACTTTGGCGTGTTTCATTGCTTGATGAAACTGATTTTTAGTAAACAGTTGACGATATTCTCGATTGACCCATTTTGAAACAAAGTACGTATATAGCTTCCAATATTTATCTGGAACATCTGTGGTATGGCGGGTAAGTTTTATTAAGACACTGTTTACTTTTGGTTTAGGATGAAAGCATTCCGCTGGCAGCTTAAGCAATTGCTGAATCGAGACTTGAGTGTGCAAGAGCAACCCTAGTGTTCGGTGAATATCCAAGGTACGCTTGTAGAATCCTTCTTCAACAATCAGATAGATGTCAGACGCATGGCTTTCAAAAACCACTTTTTTAATAATTTGTGTGCTTAAATGGTAAGGAATACTCCCAACAATTTTATACCTCTGTTTGTTAGGGAATTGAAACTGTAGAATATCTTGGTGAATTAAAGTGACACGAGTATTCAGTTTTAATTTTTCTGACGATAAGTTGAATAGATGACTGTCTAATTCAATAGACGTTACCTGTTTACTTATTTTAGCCAGTTTCGTCGTTAAATGCCCTTTACCTGTTCCAATTTCGTAAACGGTATCGGTTTCTTTTAAATTCAATTGTTTTATTATTTGGTTGAGTACTTTTTCACTCGTTAAAAAGTTTTGAGAATATTTTATATTTTTGTTCATGTAATACCCCTTTTTATTTGCTGTGAATATTCGCTCATTTTTCTTCCTCAATAAAAACTCTACCAGCTAACCAACATTCGTCTAATTCATTTGGGAATAATTCAAGCTGGCGAATCATATAATGTGTACTTGGAATGTAATCAAAATAAAACAATAGTGCTAGATATAAACTCCATGGAATTGGGCGTGTCCGATTTTCGTAGGCACTATAAGTTTGTCGTGAAATACCAACAGCCGAAGCAATTTCTTCTTGTGATACACCAACTTTTCCTCTGAGTGCGGGTAACTCAATCGCCAATTGAGTGGCCAAGTTCTCTTTCTCATCTTTACTAAAATTCCAAAACTGCTTATAAGCATCTCGCCCTACAAATTGAATCAATAAATCTCCTCCTGGGTATACTCTTTCGTAGAGTACATTACTCCACGAAAAAACACCGCCAAACACTGAAAACTCAGCATTATTTGACGGTGTTGACAATTTATTTGACGGCTAATAAATCAGAAAGCCGTTGCATATTTTCTCTTTTTAAATCCATGGATGGGTGTACATAGCGATTCATTGTAATATTCACGCTGGCATGACCCAATATTTCGCTGAGACTTTTTACATCGAATCCAAGCTCTATGCACCTTGTAGCAAATGTATGACGTAACGAGTGATAATTTGCGGAGGTGATTCCGCTGTTTTTCAATACCTTCTTAAAATGATTTTGCATGGTTCTTGGTTCTAATGGATTCTGATCGCTATTGGTTAGGATGTAGCCAGTAGAAGAAGCTTTGTGTGCTGTAAGAATAGTCATTAAGCCATGGGGTACTGGAATAGTACGGATGGAGCAAGCACTTTTTGGTGTGGTAACAACAATCCTTGTCTTGTATTCACTGTTGGTTCTATCTTGGATTCTCTGGAGCGTTTGATGCACGTGGATTGTGTAATCTGAGAATGAAACATCTTCCCATCGTAACGCACAAATTTCACCTACTCTGAGACCAGTGAATAAACATACTAATATACCAATATTGCAGGAATCAAGATTAGAATACAAGTATTGGCATAATTTTTCCTGTTCAGCACGACTCAAAACTCTCATTTCCTTCGTTTGACGTTTTATCTGTATAGATCGTGCGTCACAAGAAATGGCTTTCCCGTTTCGGGTGGCAAATTGTAAGACATTTCGAATTAGAGATAAAATATCTGAAACAGTTTTAGAGGAAAGTCCATTCTCCTTTAATCCACCAGAAACAAGGAAAAAATTACACTGCGTTTCAATAAACTCGTGTGTTATATCACGCAATTGTTTGCTTCCGAACACAGGAAGTATATACGAGCTGAGAAGATTCCTATATTTGTTGCTTGTAGATTCCTTCACTTTAGGACATATAGCTTGAAACCATTCCATAGCAACCTGTTCAAATTGATCTGAGCTAATTTCTGGATCGACAGTGACAGAATTACTCGTGCACGAACTTTGACTGATAAGTTTTGCCTTGACTTCTCGATATGACTTTGCATAAACATAACCGTAATTGGCTTTGCCTGTAGAAGATCGGGACTTAATGTATCTTCCTTCCCATCTGCCGTCTTTCCTTTTGTAAATATTTTCTCCTTTTCGTGCCATAAGGTACACCTCCTTCAATATGACTATAATTCTGACGGCAAATTGTGACTTTGGAACTTTCTAAGATGGATTTTTGTGCAAAACCTCGTGTTTTATGTCCCTAACATATTGACAAACAGTGCGACAATTTGTAAAATAAAGATATAAACTAAAAAAAACAGAGAAGAATGCGATTCGTGGAGTAATGTACTCTACGAATTTTTTATTTTAAAGAACCTCAAGATAGCTCATATTGTCGTCTTGGGGTTCTTTTCATTCTATCATTTAATGCAATCTGCCTATAAAATTTTATCATATTGCATTTATAAATGCAACTTGCACCCGATGTTGGTTGTTGAGATTTTTGGTACATTTTATAATGTATAGCAGAATCATACACAGCATGGAGGTGATTGAAACGCAACCGGAAATTGATTACGTTAAGATTGGTCAGCGCATTAGAGCTGCCCGACTGGAAAAGGGTTATAGTCAGGCTGATTTGGGTGCGTTGGTTGGTTGCTCGAACAATCATATGAGCCATGTTGAAGTTGGACAGACGAAAGTTTCTTTGGCAATGCTTCTAAAACTGGCATTCGTCTTGGAAAAGAACTTTGACTATTTTTTACTGGATACCCCATATGCAAAATGCGACAGCATCATTGATAATGAGATTGCTGCAAAACTGAAAAAGTGTAATGTAACAACATTGATAACCGTAGGAAAGTTGATTGATGTCTTGATTGACCAGCAAGAGATGATAAAAAAAGCGGAGCTTGATTGATATAATGAAAAAGAAGCCCATTGACGGTACAGAGTGAACTGAACCGCCCCAGATTGTACAGACAGCACAAAAAGAGCCCCTGAGCAGGAATATTCAGTTTTAGTAGGAGTGGCGCAGCGTCAGCGGCGCCACTCCTGTTTTGCTCTGGATGCGCTCATGGTTGTAAAAGTGGATGTAACGGTCAATCATCTCTTTGGCTTCAGAAAAGGTAGCCGGTTTGTGGCGGTAGATGCACTCTGTTTTGAGAATGGAAAAGAAATTTTCTGCCATTGCATTGTCATACGGGTTTCCACGTCTTGACATCGAAGGCGTAATGCCATAAGATTTTGTCAGGTTAAAGTATGCTTGCGAGGTGTACTGGAACCCCTGGTCGCTGTGGAGCTGCAACTCTGCAGCGACCTTCTTCTTTTCTCTGCGTATTGCCAGATGAATAGTATCCAGAACCAGATTTACGCTTTGCTCCGTTCCTGTCTTGTAGGCCACAATGCTGTTGTCATACAGATCCCGGATCATGGATAAGTACAATACGCCCTGTCCGGTATGAATATAGGAAATATCCGTTACCCATTTGCAGTTTGGTGTTTCGGCATGAAAATCCCGGTTGAGCAGATTTTCATATTTGTGCAGCTGCTCGCCCATTCGCTGCCACCTTCTGCGACGGCGAATCTCTGCCAGCAGGCCATATTTTTTCATGACACGCAAAATTGTCTTGGGGTTGTGGTAAATCCCTTTGCTGCCTTTCAGCCACTGCCACATCCGTCGGTAACCGTAGGTGTGAAAGCATTTTGTCTGCTGCTTCCGGATCGTTTCGGCAAGAGCTGCATCCTTTTCCGGTTGGTTCATTCGTTTGACATAGCCGTAATAGCCGCTTCTGGACACTGCAAAGAATCGGCACATAGCAAGCACAGGATATTCCTCCCGGTGGCGGTAGATTACTGCGTATTTTACTTTTGCTCTCACTTCCTTTCTGTGGATCGCAGAAAATCCCGCAGCAATTCATTCTCCATTCGCAGACGCCGGATTTCGTAAGTTTGTTCTGCAATGATATTTCTGGGCTCACAAGCGTTTCTCGGCCGTCCCTTGAGCCTTATCTCTATTCCTGCTTCCAGCTTCCGTTGTTTAGCTCTCTCCCGTTTCACAAGTCTTTTTACGACATACTTATCCCGAAACCCAAAGTACTCCGCCACTTCTCTCTGTGTTTTTCCGGATGCAAGCATAGCTTTGATTTCAGGCAACAACTTCTGCACATGCGTGTAATTTCCTTTACCCATAGTAATACCCCCTGATGTAGTACTTCCATTTTCCTACATCAGGGGGTTCTTTGTCTATTGTCCGTTTTTACTGGTTCGGTTCAAACTGCTATGGGGTTCTTTTTTGCAGCACAATATACTGATTCTTTAAGAAGCAAAAAGTCCACCAGTCATGATGCACTACGCATCGTACTGGTGGACTTTTTCTGTAAAGATATAAAAATAGATATTCATATATCGCCATAACCAATGTCGTTATCGTAGGCATGAAGATCTTCTTTCAGGAAATCTGCTTTACGAATATACATCGAATTTACCAGCTCTCCTTTTTCGTGGAGCAGGCTGAATTTGTAGTCTAATAATGCTGCCGGTACATAGAGCATTTTAGCCGTTTCAAAAAATGTGTGTTCCGAAAGGCATTCCAGGACTTTCCCATCTTCTAACAGAAGCTCCGCCGCAAAGAAGTTTGCTTCATTTTCTTCGATTGATCTATCATCAAAAACTTCCATTTCTTGAAAGCCGTGCATCATAGCGATTTTTGTATGCAGGACAGCGTGTCCTAATTCATGTGCGACTAATATACGCTCCAGGATACCGTTCACATTGTGATCTATCACGATATTCTTTTGTCTGGACTGGTAATAGAAGAAGCCCTTCAATTTCTTCTGTAAATCGTAATAGTGGATTTTGATACCTAACAGCTGACATAGCTCGTAAGGGTCTCTGGTGTGATATTTTCGCACAAGCTTATCGACAGTTTCAATGATATGCTCTGCCGTTTTCATTTGCTTCACCTCCGAATCGCACACAGAAAACATATTCTGTGCTTGAGGATTTTACTCTTTATCTTTATGCTTTCTGTATTTCTTCGGAGTGTACTTTTCCCGTGCTGTTTTCTTAGAGTCCATATAAACTGACATAATCGCCTGGAAGAATACATCTTTTGCGTCCTCGTCCAATTCTCCACCGGCAAACAGAGAATTTACACGACCCAACACTTCCTGAGCTTCTTTTGCTCCTTTTGAACCGAAGTTTTCCTTTGCCTCTAAAATAAACATATCCTGATCTATATGGCTCTGGCTATCCGTTTCAGATTCGTCCAAAAGATAGGACACAGAGATATGCAGTGCTTCAGCAAGTTTTCTGATGTTGCTTTTTCTGGGGAGTGTTCCGAGCTGCTCATAGGTGTAAAGGGATCTTTCGGAAATGCCGGTCATCTGGGCAAGCTCCGTTTGAGATAGGTTCATAGCCAAACGAGCTTCTTTAATTTTTTCTCCAAATGTCATGGTAGTATCCTTCCTTTCAAAAAATATTTATTCGTAACTTCCGATTATTTGTTGACAAACTTCTGGAAAATGCTATAATAAGAATCATAACAGAAGTTTTAATTCCACTTAATTATATATCGGAACTTTTATAAAGTCAAGAACTTCCGATTTCACTTCTGTTATTTTAATCAAATATCGGAAGTTATAGTCATTCTTGTCCCATGGTATTTGTTTCCCTTTAGCCAAGTGACAGGAGTTAGAAAGGAATTCTTATTTTATGGATTAGGCTGAAAGGAGATTCTGAATGAGCAGATATAATACACAGGTATTAAGCAGTATTCGAATGCTTTGCCGGATGCAGAACATTGACGAGAAGGTTCTGTATGAAAGAGCAAAGCTGATTTTATCCATATATCGAGAGGTGTGCTGGTCTACCATTGATCGTGCGAATGATGTATGTGATACCCTTATTTGTACTTACGGTGACAGCTTAGATGGTGCATTGATTTATCTGGAGAACTTTGCTCCGGATGAAGCGAGAGAACGATTTGAAGAACGCATTCGCAGCTTATTTGAGACAAAGTGGATCATTGAACTGGTAGATATGGCTATGTTGAAAATCAGAGAATATCCAGATAAAGGCGCTCTGTACTGTGAGATTATCTCAAAGGCATATCTCAACCGCTTCAAGTACAGGGAATCAGAAATGCTGGAGGTTTTGAATATGGAACGCAGCACCTACTATGACCGAAAGAAAGAAGCGATACTGTTATTTGGTCTGTCACTTTGGGGAACAGCCATTCCTAAATTGAAAGATTTCCTGGAAAGTGCCCGGGAGGAAGAAGCATTGTGTTATTGTGAATGCTAAGACAGGATTTTAGTCCGACTAAAATCCGATGAAAATACGACGGTTCCCCTACTGAAAGTCCGACTTGTCCAGTGTTAAAATGGCTATGCTGGGAGATAGCGGCATAAAATTGAATAGAGAGAGTTACGCCTCGTGCCTGTAATGGGTACGGGGCTTTTTTTATACCTGCCTATTTTCCCCCATAATTAACACAAAGGCATGAACGAGAGCTTGGAGTAATTTACTCCGGCTCTTTTTTTATGCCTGCAAGGAGGACAGGCAGATGGCAAAGGGTATTGAGAATCGGGCACGATCTCCTCCCGCTGTTTTTGATTATGCAACTTCACAAATTCAAAAACACGGAGGAACGAAAATGTATTACGACTTGGTTGAAAGCGGAAAAAGAATTAAAGCCTTGAGAAAGGAACATGGGCTTACACAGGAACAGCTTGCGGAGCAGTTAGGTGTTGCCGCAAACACCATTGCACGAATTGAAACCGGCAACAGAGGTATCTCTATTGATTTGGCAATCGAACTGGTTGTGCGCTTTGAGACAACCCTTGATTACATATTTTTAGGTCGTGAATAACCTCAAAACTATACCTACGAGGCAATAAAAACTTGCATGAGGAACAGGTACAATTTAGATACAGCCAAAGAAAATCGGCTGCTTGATCCTTGAAAACTGAATACACAGTCATCGAATACGTTCCTGTTGCCGGTGCGAGAGCATCAGCCACATCAGCGGTACGCCGAGACGTATCGGATAGAGAAACAGAACGACTTTCTTCTATAAATTAAGCGCTTGTCTCTCTCCCGATGCCAGCGATCAATACTGGCTTGTAAATATTGGGTTGCTCCCAATACGGCCATGAAAGCAACAGGATTAAAGATACTTCTCTACGGAGCTGGCGGAGAACCCGGCAGAGGTTAGATTCCTATGGAACTGATTCGCAATCAGTCGTTCGGTGATTCCCTGAGGGCGTAAGCCCTCTTTCCCAGGGGTGCGTGGCAAATATGGGACACATAGACTTTTGGACTGACTGCCTGATTCCTTTCTGGCAGTCAGTTATTACATAGCCAACGAAAGGAGGTCATGGCACATGATGAAAGAAAATTGGGTATATTGCCGTGGTGATATTTATTGCGCCAAGCTGGACCCGGTAGTTGGGTCGGAACAAGGCGGCATCCGTCCGGTTATCGTCATTCAGAACGATACCGGTAATAAACACGCTCCCACATTGATTGTGGCAACGGTCACCACCAGAATCCATAAGAAAGCGAATATGCCGACGCACTTTGTTATTTACGACAATCCTGCATTCAAAGAAGCGTCCGTTGTTCAGCTGGAACAGATTCGTACCATTGATAAAAGCAGGATTGATAATTACTTAGGTAAGGTAACGCCCCGTGAAATGGTAGCGATTGAGAAAGCCTTATCTGTCAGCCTGGCAATGGAACAGCTGAAAAAGCGTTCCCCAAAACATAAAGCAAAGAGAGCGAAGGAGTGAACATAAATGTTTGAAGAAAGAATCGCTGCCATGAATCAGCGCACCGAAGAAGCGATGGCTGCTAACGCAGTTCAGTTTGATAAGAGAACCTATACGGTTGATGAGATTCAGGATATTCTGGGCATCAGCAGAACCAGCGCATACAACCTTGTGAAAAAGAAAGTTTTCCATAGCGTCCGCATCGGTGGCAGTATCAGAATCTCCAAAAAGAGTTTTGATGAGTGGTTGGATCATCAAATGTAAGATTTGTCAAGGGCGTCGTACAACCCGGCGACAAACTTCAAAACATATTGAGAGTTCGATAAAATGTAGCCATGACAAGAAACACATGGCTACATTTTTTACATAGGAGGTTGTACGATGGCGGAAATGAGAAAACGCACGAGTATGTCTGTTCTGGAAATGGGCAGGATGCTCGGTCTTGGTAAAACGGAGTCATACTGGCTCATTAAGAAGAATTACTTCAAAACCATTCTTGTCGGCAACACCATGAGGGTGATGATCGACAGCTTTGAAGAATGGTATGCCAATCAGTTCAAATACCAGAAGGTCGATGGAACCCCTCCCGGCGAGGAATTGAAGAAAACTACATATTCAATGGAGGAGCTTGGACAGCGCCTTGGGCTGAAAGAAGCGACTGCTTACGAACTGGTTGCCAAAGGGCATTTTGATGTGGTCGATGTCCTGGGCAAGCGCAGAGTGACAAAGGAGAGCTTTGAAAGATGGTATGCTTCTCAAACCGATTACCGCACGGTAGAGGATCAGGAACTGGATGCAGATATTATGGCATCCACCTACGGTCTGCCGGAAATGGCAAGAATGCTTGGGGTACATCGTCAGACCATTTACTATATCGTTGCCAATGAAGATTTTGAGCTTATCAAGGTTGGCAGGTATAAGCGAGCTACCAAAGAGAGCTTTGAAAAATGGTATCACAATCAGACCCGCTACCAGTTAGCGGAAGATAGACAGGAAAGGAGCTGATTACATGGCATCTATCGTTAAGAGAAAAAAGAAGTATTCTGTGGTTTATACATACACCGATGAGAACGGCAACAAGCGTCAGAAGTGGGAAACCTTTGAAACGAATGCCGAAGCAAAGAAAAGGAAGTTGCAGGTTGAATATGAGCAGGAGTCCGGAACCTTTATTCCCCCTTCTGCTAAAACCGTCAATGATCTTTTGGATGAGTATATGTCAATCTATGGTGTGAACACCTGGGCGATGTCTACCTATGAAAGCAGAAAGAGCCTGATTGCAAACTATATTCGTCCCCTCATCGGTGATATGAAGCTGGAGGATGTCACGCCGAGAATCATGGACAAGTATTACCGAGATTTGCTTTCTGTCAAAGCGGTTTCTTCTAAGTATGTAAAAGCCCGTACAGAATATCTGACTCCGCATACTGTCCGAGAGGTTCACAAGACATTGCGAAATGCTTTCAATCAAGCGGTCAAGTGGGAATTGATGACCAGAAACCCTGTGGAGCACGCTACGCTGCCGAAAGAAGAACACAAGACCAGGGATATCTGGACAGCAGAAGTGCTCCAGAAGGCTCTGGAAGCCTGTGACGATGATATTCTTCGTCTGGCTATTAACCTTGCCTTCTCCTGTTCCCTGCGAATGGGCGAGCTTCTGGGGCTTACCTGGGACTGTATTGACATTTCCCCCACCAGTATTGAACTTGGTCAGGCAAGCATCTTCGTTGAAAAGGAGTTGCAGAGAGTAAATCGTGAAGCGATGGCAGATCTGGACGGTAAGGACATCATGTTCAAGTTCCCACCGACCTTCGCCAGTACGCATACCGCATTGGTTCTCAAAACTCCTAAGACCAAAACAAGTGTCCGCAAGGTGTTCTTACCGAAAACCGTAGCGGAAATGTTGGTACAGCGAAAGGCTGACATCGAAGAACTGAAAGACCTTTTCGGTGACGAGTTCGTAGACTTCAATCTGGTTTTCTGTTCTTCCAATGGCAAGCCGATTGAGGGGCAGGTTATCAACCGTGCTTTCAATAAGCTGATTGAGGAGAAGGGACTGCCGAAAGTGGTTTTCCATAGTCTCCGACATTCCAGTATCACTTACAAGCTGAAGCTGAACGGCGGCGATATGAAATCCGTTCAAGGCGATTCCGGTCATGCACAGGTCAAGATGGTAGCGGATGTTTACTCCCATATCATCGACGATGACCGCAGACTGAACGCTGAAAGAATGGAAGCTGCGTTCTACTCAGGCAGACAGGCAACGCCTGAGCCGGTTCAACCAGCCGCAACGGAAAGCTCCGCTGATGATAAAGAACTTCTTCTGAAGCTTCTGCAAAATCCGGAAATGGCAGCACTCCTGAAGTCGCTGGCAAAAACATTATAGTAACTGCAAGGGCAGATCCTTTTACATAGCTACAATAGCTGTAAAAGGGTCTGCCCTTATTTTTTTGTTATGGAGGTCAACGAGTATGGATAGAATCTTTATGGACGAGTATTACGAGCATCTGAGAGCTGACAATATCGAGGCATTTTCCAAGGAAAGGAACGACGAATATGTTGGCAGAGCTGAGGAATACAAAGCAGCAAAGTCGGCATTGCTTGAAGGATTGGGACTTGAGCATTTGTTTGACCATAGCCATGAACTGACTCCGAAAGAGAAAGAAATATGGATGCTGTTCGATAGGGTTGATGTAGCAGAGCTTCTTGCAAGGGATGCTTTTGCCAAGGGTGCTTATATGCTCGGCGCTGAGGATAGAGAGATTATGCTGAAATAAAAAAAGACCTGCTTCGGCGGGTCTAAATTACATAGAATCATTGAGTCTGAAAAACCTTTGAAATTCTTAATAATTCTGGTTGAAAAATTCATTTTGAAATGATATATAAAACAGACTGAAATCTGTGTCTAAGGACACCCGCACCCTCACACGAGAATGAATAGGATTTCCTATCATTTCGCATCACGAGAAGTTACATAGTGACATTTACTTGCACTTGCAACGTCCACCAAAAATCGAAAGACTTGCTAATTTCGAGCCAATCGGACGGTGTAAAATCCCTCTGAATTAGCTATCACAGCGTAGTATCAGATGGGATTTGAAATGCTGAAAAACCTTGTATTTCCAAGCATTTTTAAGCATTAGATGCCACTTCCCGATGTCGTATCGGGTCTACTCCTAAGCGGTAGGTCGCCAGTTCGATTCTGGCCGGGATCACCAAATGAATAAGATTGCCGTACATGCTTACCCGAGAGGAAAAGTCGCCAGTTCGATTTCACCCTTGCGGGTACGCGTGGCCGGGATTACCACAAAAAGAACCGCTCCCAGACTAGGTTTGGGGGCGGTTTTAGTTTTTCAATGAATAAGAGGCTGCCGTACTTGTTGTGTACGACAGCCCCTGTGCCATATGATTAGTCTTTAGTATATTTTTGCTTGTATATACTATTTACTGCTGTGCATATGGAAATTGCATCGCAAGTCTTTCCTGCAGAACGCGGGTTAAGGTATCGATATTGGCACTCAGCTTTTCAATTCTGCCTTCCATACGGACCAGAAGATACGAGCTGACGAGCATGGGGAATGCTTTCTGCGTGTAGGAAGTACATCTATTACTTCACCTGTGATAAAATTCATGAGCAGGAAGCAGTAAAGCGAATCCATATCAGATTCAGGGAAATAGTGCTC